>JAUXSA010000135.1 GCA_030681615.1 Bacteroidota bacterium | reverse complement strand
CCATATATCTCACAAAGCATAACCGAATTCTGGCGCCGTTGGCATATAACTTTAGGTAGTTGGATGAAAAATTATTTATACATTCCACTGGGAGGAAACAAAGTAAGTAAAGGCAGGTTGTATTTTAATTTGTGGTTAGTGTTTTTAGCATCAGGTTTTTGGCATGGCGCTAGTTGGAGTTTTATTTTTTGGGGCGCTTTTCACGGTTTTTTTTTAGTTATTGAACGAGCGTTTTTTGGAGACGTACTTTCTAAAATTGGTAAACTGCCTAGTATATTAATTACTTTTTTAATTGTAAATATTGGCTGGCTGTTTTTTAGGATCGAAAAAATTGAATCCGCATTTTTATATTTAAAAAGAATGTTTGTTTTTGATCTTCATGCACATAAAACTATTGATCCTGAATTTTTACTTTACTTTTTTCTTGCTGTTTTCTTTTCTTTTTTTGCAATCTCTGGTTATGGAAGAAAATTACAAAATGCCGTGTATTACAACGATTACTCAAATACAAAACATTCGGTAATTTGGTTGGTTTCAATACTATTGTTTGGCTTATCCATCAGTTCAATTACTTCATCAGGTTTTAACCCCTTTATATATTTTAGGTTTTAATGAATAAAAGATCTGACATATTTAAAAAATTACTTTTAGCAATAACCTTTGTTATCATGTTCATACACATGATCTATAACAACTTTAATTTCATTAAGATCCCAACATTAAAAGGTGATGTTCGTATTCCGGAGAAACCGATCTTTAATAATTCTAATTGGTTTTCGGTGGATTACCAAATAAAACAAGAGGAGTATATAAATTGTATGTTTGGTTTCAGGAGTTTGTATGTGCGACTTAACAACCAAATAGATTTTTCTTTTTTTAAAAAAATAAATGCTAATGGTGTAGTGTTGGGAAAGGAAAATTATTTGTACGAAGAGAAATATATACAAGCATACTATGGCCAGGATTTTATGGGGTTAGATAGTATAAACCATATTTTAGAACAACTAAAATTTGTTTCAGATCGTTTAGCAAAAAGGGGCAAGCAACTCATTGTTATTTTTGCGCCAAGTAAGGCATCGTTTTATCCTGAATATATTCCGGATACTTTTTCAAAAGTAAATGATAGTACAAATTATAAATTTCTTTCTTCAGCGGCAATACAGGCAAGTTTAAATGTTATTGATTTTAATAAGTGGTTTATTAAAAATAAAAACAGGTCCAGGTATCCTTTGTACCCAAAATATGCAAACCATTGGAGTAACTACGGGGCCGTTTTGGCAGCAGATTCAATAATAAATTACATCCAGTATTTAAAAAATATTGATATGCCAAATTTGATCTATAATAAAGTTGATATGAAACAACCTTTTGGAATAGATTATGATATTGCAAATGGCATGAACCTGTTACTTAAATTTAAAAGCAGCGATATGGCCTACGCAAGAATAAGTACCGAAACCCCGAAAAATAAAAACAGGCCTGCGGTTTTAGTTGTTTCTGATAGTTTTTATTGGGATATGTATTATTTTGGAATTTCTAAATCTTTTAAAAATGACCATTTTTGGTACTATAATGCAGAAGTTTATCCTGAATCTCATAAAAATAAAACACTTGTAAAAAATTTAAACCTTGCCGAACAAATAGATAAACATGATGTGTTTATTGTTATGGCAACCGAATCGAGTTTGCCGAAAATTGGCTGGGGCTTTTTTGAGAGAATGGAAGATTTTTTTAATGGTAAACAAAAAAATGAAATGCCATTAACCGCTGGCGAAAAATTACAAGAAACGAAACAGGCAATTATGGGCGACAAAAATTGGATGGAGCAAATAAAACAAAAAGCTTTAAAAAGAAATGTTACGGTTGATTCTATGTTAACGATAGATGCAATTTGGTTATTAGAGCAGTCAAAAACTAATTAAACATTATATTATCTATCAACCTTATTTTACCAACAAATACTGCAATTAAAGCAATTGCATTTTTAACCTGTTTAGTATCTGTCAATTCGTTAAGATCAGCATCACAAATCTCATAATACTCCAGTTTCATATCTGGTATCTTCAAAATTTCATTACTTACAAATTGTTTGGCCTCATGTATACCGGTAGTTAAAGCAATTTGTTTTGCCTCCTGCATTATTTTTGGAACAAGGCTTGCGATCTCACGCTCTTCTTTACTTAATAATGTATTGCGTGAGCTCATTGCTAAGCCATCAGCTTCTCTTAATATAGGACAGTTAACGATCTCTATATTAGAGTTCATTTGTTTAACCAGCGCTTTTATGATCATTACCTGCTGATAATCTTTGCTGCCAAAAAAGGCTTTGTCAGGCGCTACAATTTCAAAAAGACGTTTTACTACCTGTGCCACACCGTTAAAGTGCCCTGGCCTGTATTTTCCTTCCAGAACGGTATTTAAATAACCAAAATCATAGGTTTCTTTTTTTTCGGTTGGATAAATTTCTTCAACCGATGGCATAAATAATACATCGCAACCTGCTTTTTCTAAAAAAGCAGCGTCTTTCTCAGGCATTCGGGGGTATCTTTTAAGGTCGGCCTTATCATTAAACTGTGTTGGATTTACGAAAATACTGCAAACCGTTATATTACAAGCTTTTTTAGAGATAGAAATAAGTGAGATATGACCGTTGTGCAGGGCACCCATGGTTGGTACAAAGCCAACCGACTGGTTTACATCTTTTATTCCCTTTAAAAAGGCTCTCAACTCTGCTATTTTGGTGAAAATTAACATGATAAACGGGGCAAATGTACATTTTACTTTGAAATATGGATTTTTTTTTATTACTTTTGTATAATTATTCGAGGAAACTAAAAATCAAGTATGAAGAAAGCCAAAGTTCTTTTTGTTTCGCAAGACATTACCCCTTATTTAGACGAAACCTATGTTGGAAAAATTGCCAGAAAGCTACCGCAGGGTATTCAGGAGCGTGGTAAAGAAATTCGTACTTTCATGCCAAAATACGGCTGTATTAACGAAAGAAGACATCAATTACATGAAGTAATTCGCCTTTCGGGGATGAATATGGTCATTAACGATGTTGATCATCCATTGATTATTAAAGTTGCAAGTATACCAAGTGCGCGTATGCAGGTGTATTTTATTGATAATGAAGAGTATTTTAGCCGCAAAGCTGTTTTAACAGACAAAACAAGCAGTAAGTATTTTGATGATAATGATGAACGTGCGATGTTTTTTGTTCGTGGTGTTGCCGAAACAGTTAAAAAACTAGGCTGGCAGCCGGATATTATCCACTGTCACGGTTGGTTCACATCATTAATGCCTTTATACATTAAAAAATATTACGCAGAAGATCCTTTATTTGCTGATACCAAAGTTGTTGTATCGCTTTATGAAGATGAATATCCCAAAACTTTAAATAAAAAATTCATTGATAAATTAACTTTTGATGGATTTAATAAAAAAGATCTTAAACATATTGCAGAAGACTCAAGTCACATTAACATGCTGAAACAGTCTTTAGAGTATGCTGATGGTATTATACAAGGAACCGAGAATTTAAACCCTGAACTTGAAAAATTCATCAAAAAATCCGGTAAACCATTCTTATCTTACAAGAACGAATTAGAATACATGGATTCGTTTAACGAGTTTTACGATGTAATGCTTGAAGAAGCAAACGTTTTAACCTAAGTTGTAAGAACACTATCGTTTAATACCCCAACTTTTGTTGGGGTATTTTTTTTGATTTTTTAGTAAATAATAAAAAATCTTGATTAAATAAATCCCTATTTTTATCGCTTATAACATTAATTTGAAAATTGTAAAAAATACAGCGCTATTACTTATTTTTTTAATAGTTTTTTTAAGCTGTAAAAAAGATCACAGCATTTTAGGTGTAGAAGTGCAGCCGGAAAATGATAACGTAAACGCCAGTTTTTGCGATACGGCAACAATTTCAGCATATAGCGTTAAATTAGATTCGATCGCTTCTTTCAACGACCCGTATAAATTTTTGGGTAGTACTCAGGATCCAACCTTTGGACGTATGGATGTTGGTTTGTATTTAAATGCCAATATTCCAAACGGTGTAACATTTACCTCTTTTGGTGATGATGCCAACCTTGTTTCCGCCGAAATAGTTTTAACCGTAAGCAGTTTTAATTTTGTAGGTGATCAAAGCACACCATTAACCTATTCTGTTTTTGCATTAGACTCTTCTTTAACAACTAACCGGCTTTATTTTTCACACAACGATAAATTGCATAATAAAAATGTGCTTTTAGGTGTTTACACAGGCACCTATACTACATTGGATGGTAAAATGGTGTTGCGCATACCAATTGATAATAATTATGCTAAGTCTATTTTAAACAACCCGCAATATCTGGTTGATAATGCTACTTTTTTAAGCAACTATAAAGGTTTTTATATTACGGCATCGGGTAGTGATTTAAGCCCTGGAACTACACCCAGCACACACGGCGTAATTGCCAGGTTTAACCTTGATGATGTTACAAGTGGGTTTTATTTGCGTTATCAAAAAGGCACCCCATCTGCAGTTAAAGATTATCTTAATTTTAAATTTAATTTTTCAGGTACCGATGCGTTAAGATTTATTACTGTTAAATACCAACCTATCCAAAGCGGCAATGCATTACTTTACCAGCAACTGCAGGGTAATAAAAATTTAGGCAAGCAAAATTTATTTTTAAAAGGATTGGCCGGCACAAGAATTAAGGTAGAACTCCCGTTTTTAAATTATTTAAAACAGTATGCCGATACGGTTCCTATTGCCATTAACCGCGCCGAGTTTATATTTTATGTAGATGCTTCTTTTGCTTCATCTGTTGGTACTGCGCTCTATTATACAGCACCAAAACTAGCCTTATTACCATTAGATTCTTTAGGTAAAGAAACATACGCGGTGGATCAATTGACCACAACAGATTTTGTACAACGGTATGGTGGCGATTTTGACGCTGCAAATAACAGGTATGTATTTAATATCCCACGCCACGTGCAGGCAATTTTAACAGGCAAGAAAAAAAATTACGGTTTTCATATTGTGGTAGCCGATCCTGATCCTACTATTGTGGTTCGCCGCGATAACTATGCCGAAAGGGTTGTTCTGGCAGGTAACAGTCATCCAAATACAACACTCCGACCAAAATTTAATTTAAGTTTTATTAAATTCACACACGATAACTAAATTCTCATCGTTATTAATCCGATGCGATCTTTAAATAACTTTAATACGATCTAGTGGATAGAACAGGGTTACATAAATTACTTAACCTTGAGATAGGTCCCGGATCGCCCGGCTTTATCATTTATTCCGAAAAACAAAGCACACGGTTAAATTATGTTTCAAAGTTTATTTTTGAAATCGTTTTAAAAGTAAATGCCAACATCACAACTACCCTTTCTGAATTTGAAAGCTCCAAATTATTTAAGATCAATTATTCTTCAAAATCAATTGCAAATACTTTTCAGATCCTTCCACACACACTTTTATTTGAAAATGGTTTGTCTGAGATTAAACCAAAAGCTATTTTAAAGAACGATCTGGTTTATTTTTTTGAAAATGAAAACCCTTCAAATTTTAAATACGATGTTTTTTCTTCAGTGTTTTATTTTATTTCACGGTATGAAGAATGGCAGGCATTTGAAACTGATATACATAACCGCTTTGAAGCAAAGGAAAGTATTTTATTTAAAAACAACCTACACTTAAAACCTGTAGTTGATATTTGGATACAGGAATTAAAAAATGAGTTAGAGAGATTTTTTAAAGAAATTAATTTTCCGAAAAATAAATTCAAAGTAATTAGCACTATTGATGTTGATAATTTATATGCATACAAAGAAAAAGGTTTTTTAAGAACAGCAGGGGCTATTTGTAAAGATCTTTTAAAGTTTGATTTTACTAATTTAAAAAACAGAAGCACTGTTCTCTCAAAAAAAACAGACGACCCTTTTGATATTTATTCTTCGGTTTCAGAATTTTGTTTAGATAAAAAGATCCCCCTTATTTATTTTTTTCTTTTTCGGAGTGGCACAAAATACGACAGAACGGTTGATCCAAATTCGAACGCATTTGTGGAGGTGTTTAAACGGATAAAAGAGCACTCAGCTTTTATAGGCCTGCATCCATCTTATAACTCTTCTGTAAATAAAGATCTTTTGATACATGAACAAAACATGCTCGCACAAAAGGCAAACGAAAAGATCACTTTATCGCGACAACATTATTTAAGATTTAATATTCGCACAACACCAGCGCAGTTAATGCAGAATGGTTTTGTTGCCGATTTTACAATGGGTTTTGCTTCATCACCCGGCTTTAGGGCAGGAACTTCTTTTCCTTTTTATTATTACGACTTTGGAACAGAACAACAAAAAGAGCTTTTATTTGTGCCTTTTTGCGCTATGGATGGAGCTTATTTTGTATATGATAAATTAAGCCCGGATGCAATGCTTAAATCTTTACTTAATTTGGCCAAAGAAGTTAAAAAAGTGAACGGTTTATTTGTTTCTGTTTTTCACGAACGCACCTTTTCTAACCATTTATACCCCGGTTACGACCGTATCTATAAAAACTTACACCAAAGTATAGATGAGCTTTAGCCTGATAAAAAAATGTTGTACCTTTAACCCATGAAATTTTTAAATTTCTCATATCTTTTAGCATGTGCTAGCATCTTGTTTTTTTCTTCATGCAAGAACGATCTAAACATTAACGCTCCATATAAAGAAATACCAACCATTTACGCGGTATTAAATCCTCAGGAAACCATCCAGATGATAAGGGTAAATAAGGTGTTTTTAGGAGAAGGCAACGCTAATGATATGGCTCAGGTAGCTGATTCTATTAACTACCAGGCAGGCGATCTTGTTGTAACTTTAGAGCGTACAGTTAATGGCGCACCAGCATGGGCAACTCCCAGCGGAACTAGTCATAATGTAATTACATTTCGCGATTCGGTAATCCAGGCAAACCCCGGCCCATTTAATACGACACAAAGAGTATATGTTACTTCAGATAGACTTTACGTTACAGGTCAATATGTTTTAAAAGTTACTAATGTAAAAACGAATAAGGTGTTTACTGCAAGGGCAAATGCAATTGACAGTATTAAGCCAAGTGGTTTTACACCTTTTACTCCACCTTATTATCCTGTTCCTGCCGGATCTAATCCAAGTAACCCGGATATTTACCCTGATTACAGCGCACAAAACCAGCTTTACTCGCCAAAATTTTATCCTAATGAAGGCGCTATCTATACCATGAAACTAAGATTTCATTTTTTTGATTCTTTATTCGATAACAGTAAAGTTTACCGTTATGTAGATTATGATTTTGGTAACCAGTATATGAAAGACCTTAGAACGATCCAGAATTTTAAGGTTTTTGCGTTTGACTTTAAAGGTATTGATCTCTTCACATCATTAGGCTATTCCTTATCAAAAATGGGTTTAACTAATAATATACATGGCCGCAAAATGTATAAAATGCAGGCTATCGCGTATACATCTACACAAGATTATGTAGATTACCTTCAATTTACAGCCCCATCGCTTACTATTGCGCAGGACAAACCAATTTATTCTAATTTCGATGATAGGGCTGCCATGGGTATCTTTACTTTTAGAACCCGGCATTCGGTGTTTAAAGAAATGTCGAGCACTTTTATCTCTCAATTTTCTTTCAACCCCAACACCTGTAAGTATCATTTCTTTACTTCGGGGCTGGTGGCACAAAGCTGGTGTAACTAAATCTGCCTTTTTCGCAAAAACATCCTTTTTTTACGACATTTTGATGCCTTTTTTATGGCTTTTTGTGACAGGTTGTCGCTTATTTTTGTTCATTTTCCTTTGGCATATTTATTGAAATAACCCTCGTAAATAAA
>JAUXSA010000127.1 GCA_030681615.1 Bacteroidota bacterium | reverse complement strand
TTCAGCTGTTGTAAATGATGCAACTCCACTAATGAACGGATGAAACTCAGAGTTAACAACCGACACTGAAGGGGTCGTTGTAAAACCTAACACTTTATCAGGTGAACATGTGTAATTTCTTACCAACGGCTTTTCAGTACCAACAGTATAAGTGTATGGAACATTTCCAGGGGTAACTCCTTTAAACTCGCCATCGTATTCAACAACAGCCATCGTCCATGTAATAGGTGTTAAATTGTTTGGAGGAGGTAATAATGATGAAGTGTTAGAAATGGTCTTGTTCATTTTTCCATTCCAAACCATTCTTTTAGTAGGATCAGCTACATTTTTAATATTAAGATAACCTGATATGCTCCATTTTAATTTAGTAGTTGCAGGATTAGGATTAGCTGAAGGTGCTAAGTTTGTAATTGTAAAACGAGGGGTAGTGTTATTTGCTGGCATCGTAGTTGAATCATCGATACTCCAACCATCCACAACATAATTATTTAAAGATACAAATGCAATAAAACCATAATCACGGTAATAACTTGCATTAATATCGGTAAATGAATAAGTAACTACAATTGTACCACTACGCACTTTTCCGTCAGCACATTTTACGCCACCAGAAGGCCATGTCATGGACGATTGTCCAGGTACAGTATTATCTACGGCAATAGTAGGTTGCGCTAGTCCCGCAGCAACATTTACAAACTTTGGATATGCATTTTCACCAATAAATCCAACAATCATATCAATATCGGTTGCAATTGTATTTGCATAAGATGCGTCTACAGCGCTTTCAAATTCTGTATCAGCCACTGGAGCTGGAGCTTCCTTTTTATTACAGCTTGTTAAGAAAAGAGCCACAACGGCTAAAACTGATAAACCTAAAGTAATTTTTTTCATTTTGATAAATAGTTTTGAAATAATTTGTTGCAATTTAGCAAAAATATTTGAACCAACAAAATATGTTAAAAAAATGCTAGTTTTTCCAAATAGTAAAATAAATCTTGGTCTTAATATCACCCAAAAAAGGCCAGATGGTTTTCATAATATTGAGACAGTTTTTTACCCCGTTAACTGGCGCGATGCCCTTGAGGTGATTGAGAACCAGGACCCTAAAGAACTTTTTACTTTTTCGCAAAGCGGCTTTTTAATTGAGGGAAAAAAAGAAGATAATCTCATCTATAAAGCATGGCAACTTTTATCTGAAATAAAACCAATTCCGGCCATAAAAGTACACCTGCACAAGAACATACCAATGGGTGCCGGACTTGGCGGTGGAAGTTCAGACGCGGCTTTTTTTATTGAACTTATAGATAAAAAATTTGATTTTAGCCTCAGTTATGAGCAAAGAAGCACACTCGCCGCTAAATTAGGAAGCGATTGTAGTTTTTTTATAAAAAACACCCCGGTACTAGCCACTCACAGGGGCGACTCTTTTACAGATATTAAAGTTGATCTATCTGACTTTTATATAGCCATCATTTATCCGGGCATCAACAGTAATACCAAAGAAGCTTATGGCAACTGCATTCCAAAACATCCTGAAATAGATCTGAGGTCTGTAATAGAAAAAATGCCAGTTGGTGAATGGAAAAACCATTTAAAGAATGATTTTGAAGAGACCGTGTTTATAAAGTATCCAAAAATAAAAGAATTAAAAGATACACTTTATAACGCCGGAGCACTTTATGCATGCATGAGTGGCAGCGGTAGCAGCGTTTTTGGGATCTTTGATAAACGACCTGTTATAAATTTGGGTCCAACCAATAATTTTTATTTACAAACACCGGCCTCAAAAATTTTGTAAATCTTAAAGATTTTTTTTTCTTTGTTACCAGATAAATGAAATTTAATTTTTCAAATAATTGTAAATGTAAATGGCGCCCATGCCATTAAATAATTTTTTGAGAGCTACGGTCTCTCTTACATTCGACATTAAATTTATCAATCATCTTATTAAAAAATAAATAACTATGTTACTTGTATTAAAATTTGGCGGCACAAGTGTTGGTTCTGCGCAAAGAATAAAGGACCTTGTAAAATTAACCGTTAACGATACGCCAAAGATCGTTGTATTAAGCGCGATGAGCGGTACTACCAATTCTTTGGTTGAAATTTGTAATTCGCTTTATAGCAAAAATATTGAGCAAGCAACCAAACAAATAAACACTTTAAAAGAAAAATATTTTACCGAAATAAAAGCACTTTACTCTAAAGAAACAAGTTTAGAAAAAGCCAAGAACCTGATCGAAAATCATTTTAGTTACATTACCGCTTTTACTTTGGATATGTTTACTGCCAACGAAGAAAAAGCAATTTTAGCTCAGGGTGAATTATTAAGCACTGCCCTCTTCCATTATTATCTAGAAGAAATTAATGTTGAGTCCGTTCTTTTGCCTGCACTTAATTTTATGCGTATTGATGAGAACGATGAACCAAATATAGAATACATTGAAAAATATATTCTTGAAGAGATAAACAAACACAAAGGACAAAAATTATTTATTACTCAAGGTTACATTTGTCGTAACGCTTTTGGCGAAATTGATAACTTAAAACGTGGCGGCAGCGATTACACGGCCTCTATTATTGGCGCAGCCATCAGAAGTCCTGAAGTACAGATCTGGACAGACATTGATGGCATGCACAATAACGATCCGCGTATCGTCAACAAAACGCATCCCATTAGCGAATTAAGTTTTGATGAAGCTGCCGAGTTAGCTTATTTTGGTGCAAAGATCCTGCATCCAACCTGCATTTTACCGGCGCAAAAACGTAATATTCCGGTAAGGTTAAAAAATACCATGCAGCCCGAAGCAAACGGAACATTGATAGCAAACTTAAACACAAAAGAAGGAATAAAAGCGGTTGCTGCCAAAGACGGCATTACTGCAATTAATATAAAAAGCGACCGAATGCTTTTAGCGCATGGTTTTTTACGTGCTGTTTTCGAGATTTTTGAACGTTACAAAACGTCTATTGATATGATCACTACTTCTGAAGTTGCAGTGTCATTAACAATAGATAATTCAAAGAACTTAAAAGAAATTTTAAAAGATCTTAAAGAAATTTCGCAGGTTGAAATTGACGAAGATCAAACCATTATTTGTATTGTTGGTCAGTTACCAAAAGACCAGCCCGGCTATGCAAACAAGGTTTTAGAGGCGTTAAAAGATATTCCTTTACGAATGGTTTCCTATGGTGGAAGCTCGCATAACATTTCTGTTTTAGTAAATGGAAATTTAAAGAACGACGCTTTAAAAGCGTTAAATAAAGGATTGTTTAATTATAATTAATTCAAAATGTTCACTCAAAAACATATAGAGCATTTTAGCTCGCTCGAAACACCTTTCTATTTCTACGACCTTGGTCTTTTAAAGAAAACATTGGAGGAATTAAAAAAAGCAGCTCCGGCACATTATCATATACATTATGCATTAAAAGCCAATGCACACCCTACCCTTTTAGAAATGATCAGGAATGCCGGATTGGGGGCAGATTGTGTAAGTGGTAACGAAGTAAAACGCGCACTGGAATGCAAGTTTAAAAATACAGATATAGCTTTTGCAGGTGTTGGAAAAGGCGATAAGGAAATAAATTTTGCGTTAGACAATTCTATCTTTTGTTTTAATGTAGAAAGCATGCACGAATTAAAAGTGATAGATCAACTCGCGAAAAATAAAAACACAAAAGCTAATATTGCTTTGCGTATTAATCCTAATGTAGATGCCTACACGCATAAATACATTACAACAGGGCTTGAAGAAAATAAATTTGGTATTAACCCTTACGAGTTTGACGCAGTATTAGAGGTTTTAAAAACTTTATCAAATTTAAATTTCACGGGCCTGCATTTCCATATTGGATCGCAGATACAAGACCTTAATCCGTTTAAAAATTTATGCATCCGTGCTAACGAAATAAATAAATGGTTCATACAAAAAGGATTTTTATTACCGCATATTAATTTAGGCGGTGGTTTGGGTGTTGATTATCATCAGCCTGAAACAAAGGCTGTTGTTGATTTTAGCAGCTATTTCGCAATTTTTAAACAGTTCCTGGAATTAGAGCCTTCTCAGCAGATCCATTTTGAATTAGGCCGTTCTATTATTGCACAATGTGGCAGTTTAATATCGCGTGTGCTTTACATTAAAAATGGCATCAATACCAATTTTGCTATTTTAGATGCTGGTATGACCGAATTGATCCGTCCGGCACTTTACCAGGCTTATCACAAGATCGAAAATATTTCAAAACCAAACATGCCAAACACTACAAAATATGATGTTGTTGGGCCTATTTGCGAAAGCAGCGATTGTTTTGGAAAAGCAGTTGAACTGCCGTTAACAGAACGTGGCAATTTAATAGCGCTTAGAACTGCCGGGGCTTACGGCGAGGTAATGAGCAATCATTACAATTTACGGGAGCAGGTGCAATCGGTTTTTATGTGATTTTATATAAGGAAATAAGACTTCAAACTGCCTCTTTTTTCTTCCTAGATTTATACCTATCTTTATTTGTTCAAATAATTAATTGAAAATAAAGATCTCCATATTGTTTCTCCTTATCATAGGCTTTAGCCAGGTAAGGGCCCAAAAAAGCAAAACAGAATTTGACCTGTTTTTAGGAGACACCATTAATAAAACGGATAAAAATGGCGATAGACAAGGTCGCTGGATCTATTTTGGCAGAGATAGCAAAGGCATTAAGAATAAATTACTTAAACATAACCAAATTGTAGAAGATGGTTTTTTTACCGATAATTTAAAGAATGGCCTTTGGAAAACCTACCACACGAACACCAATAAAATTAAAAGCGAGGTTACTTACCAGAATGGAATAGCTAATGGTAAAACAAAATTTTACAACGAAAGAGGTAAACTCAGGCAGGAAGGTAACTTAAAAGACAATCAATGGGATGGGAAAATAACTTTTTACAATGATAAAGAGGAATCCTTTTCAAAGAATGCAGATGATACAAAAACTTCTGTCCTCAACTTCTCCGGTCAGGTTACTAAGAACGGAAAACCTTTAGAAGATGTTGAAGTAGTTATCGATAATTACGACCTTACAATATCAAAACAAACTTTGGGAGCTGATGGTACTTTTAATTTAAAATTGGCGCTTCAATCAGAATACATCATTCATTTCAACAAAAAAGGTTTTCTTAAAAACTCTATTTTAATAAGTACTAAAACTTCTAGCGTTTCCGACCCTGTAGCTTACAATTTAAATAACTGGAAGGTTTCGTTAAGCGATAACTTTGCCACAGGCGCTACGAAAGATGTGCTGGGTTTTATCATTAACAAACCCTCCAATAAGATCTATTTCAACAGGAAGAAAAAAGAATTTAACGCTGATGGTTCGTACGAACACCTGTTTAAAAAGCAATTGAATGACATTAGTGCTACAACCCAATTATTAGTTGCCTCTACTATGGAAAGCAACAAGAAACTGGAGATAGATAATTTAAGAATGCAGTCTGAAAATAAGCTGAAAGAAATTGAGATGCTTAAAAAAGAACAGGACCTGCAACAAGCGTTAATTAAAGAAAAAGAAAATGAATTGCTTGCTAAAAAATTAGAGGCGGAAAAAAAAGCAAATGAACTCGCCCTGTTTGAACAGGATAAAAAGATAAAAGGTTTGTTATTTATTGAAAAAGAAAAAGAGATACTTGAAAAAAAGCTCGAAGCAGAGAAACGTGCCAGGGAAATTGAGAATTTAAAGATCATTACCCGCCAACAGCAAATGGAAGGTATTTTGCAGGAAAAACAATTAAAGGATGCAAAAGAAAAGATCTTTAAAGAAAAATACCTGACAGAAATGTCGCAAAAGGAATTAAATGTTGCCAATAAAGAAAAGAAAATAAGGGAACAGGAAATTGCCGAACGTAAAAAAGTATTTAATTATTTATTGGGAGGTTTTTTTATTATCGCTCTCTTCTCCTTCTTTTTGATCCGCAATATCATGCAGAAGAAAAAGGCCAATGCTTTACTGGCTAAACAAGCCCTTGAGATCAATCTTCAAAAAGGTGAGATAGAAGAAAAGAGCCGTTTAATTGAAGAAAAGAACCAGGAGACCATGCAAAGTATTATTTATGCAAAGCGTATACAGAATGCTATTTTGCCCCCTAATTCTGAGATAGATCCATACTTAAAAGATTATTTTATTTTTTATAAATCAAAAGATATTGTGAGCGGTGATTTTTATTTCTTCTCAAATAAATATGCTAAAGACCAGAACAAAATAATTTTTGCAGCGGTAGATTGTACAGGCCATGGCGTACCAGGCGCCTTTATGAGTATGATTGGCATGGAGAAATTAAAAGATGCCATTGAAGAATCATCAACACCGGGAGAGATTTTAAAGCAATTAAACCTGGGCGTAAAAGGTGCCTTACGTCAATCGGGTGATAATATAAATGCCACGCGTGATGGTATGGATCTATCGCTTTGCACCTTGCCGATAATTAAAAATGGCGATAAAAAAATAACTATTGAATATGCCGGCGCCAACAGGCCATTATGGGTAATAAATAACAGCACCAAAGTATTAACAGAACACAAAGCTACCAAATGCTCTATTGGAGGTTTAACACCGGACGAACAGGTATTTGAAAATCACCAGATAGAATTACAAAAAGACGATATCTTCTTTTTATTTAGTGATGGTTTTGCCGACCAATTTGGTGGCGAGAACTCTAAAAAATTAATGACCAAGAATTTTAAAGACCTTTTGGTTTCTATAAACGAAAAAAGTTTAAAAGACCAGAAAAATTATCTTGCCGAGTTTTTTGATAAATGGAAAGGTGAGAACGAACAGATAGACGATATTTTGGTTATTGGGGTTAAGGTTTAATGTCTGAAAACTCTACGAATTACGAACTTAATACGAATTTACAAATCTGAAATAGTTTTGATTCGTACATTCGTAACGATTCGTATTCGTAATATGTGGCTCAGTCTTCCAATTTTATTTTCTCTATCATTAAATGCTTTTTGAATTTGCGTACAATGTCCGCCATTTCTTTATCGCGCTGCTCAAGGTTAGCAATATCAGTTGCAGAATTTTCAACTACAGGTTTCAATTTTTCTAAATTACCTTTCATCTGCGCTATCGAATCAATATAATGCAGTTTTGATGCTTCATCCAAATTCTCAGCTTCTGCTTTTTTCTCAATTTCAGCAACCACACTTTCTACATAAGGGATCATATCCCAGGGATTATTTGGTGCATTCCAAACAAAAGTAATGTTACATTTGCGGCACTTGTATTTATTACTTTGCCAGCCTTTCTCATTCTTTTCGGTACCAATTAATTTTAAATTTTCATTCTTGTTGCAGCGCGGGCATTGCGCGTTATCTTTTACCAGTTTCTTTAATAATTCTCTTTCAGAAAGGATCACTTCCCTGCTCTGCGCATGAAGATTTATCTGTTCAACCAGTTTATCGCAGGTCTCCATTAATTGTTTAAATTCTTCAGGTATCTCAATTTCTGCAGACCAATTTTCGGCTTTCTTTTTAAAAAAGTTTACCAATTTTATCAATTCCCTTTCGTCCTGTTTTAGTTCCTGGTTCATTTTCTATTTTTAAGATACAAGATCATAGTTATGAATGTCAGTTACATTTAACCGCAACTGCCCACGCTTATTAACCTCCGGTACCAAAGGCTTAAATTTAGCATTCTCTACTATATCTTCTGCTTTATACGAATTACGTGAATAAACTGTTTGCGAATAAGTATCGTTTATGGCTTTTATTAAAATAATAAATTCAACGTCCCTTTCTTCAAGATCTTTTCTTGTTAAACCATACAAAGGACTCTCTTCATCTACAGGATGAACGATTGTCCAGCTTAACGATAAAAAATTGATGCGGCTCAATTCCAGTTTTAAATTGATGAATTCGCGCTTTTTTGTTTCAAGATTGTTTAATGTTATAGTTACGCTTGCCTCCGACTCTATTAACTCATATTGTTTGCGGTTAGCTATCCTGAACATAATGCCATTAATATTCCTGTACGGCGCAATAAGAATGTTCTTACTGTACAACATGTGTGCCTGTGGTCGCGAGAAACGGCCATACAAAACCCCGGTAGCCAAAGCAAAAGATAAAAGACCTAATAATGATTCAACGGCGGCGGCAATACTGGCAGCATTCCCCATCGGATAAATGTGGCCATAGCCTAAAGTAGTAATGGTTTGCGCGCTAAAAAAGAAAAGATTCATAAATTGTTGTGAAGGGGTTGTAGCATCAAGACCGCCAAAATGCTCATGACCTACCATAAAATAAACAACTGCAAAAAGTAAATTCACTAAAATATAACCAGAAATGATTACGAGTACAAGCGTTGTTTTAGAAGTAGTTATAAGCCAGTGGTAAACATCTACGTTACCAATACCAAGGCCGGCGCGGTGCACGTTTATTTTACCATCGGTACCCAAAAAACGAACACGGTTGTTGTAGTTCTTTGAACCAAAACCCAATTCACGTTCTTCTTTATTTTTAAAAATTGCCATATAGTTATATTTGGTATAAGTATGTAACTTTGCCAAATGAAAGGTAAATTTAATTATTATTGGCTGTTAATTTTAATTCCTTTAATTTTTATTGTTTGGTTCTTTTTAAGGGAGAAAGATAATGCGCCTTTAAGGGAATTACCCTATTTTGGTCCGAAAAAAGCTTTAAAGGTTAACGATACTACTTACCATTCTATTCCCGATTTTGAATTTACCAACCAGTTCAACGAAAAAGTTACCCGCAAAACAGTTGAAGGCAAAATATATGTGACAGAATATTTTTTCACAACCTGCCAAAGTATTTGTCCTATTATGAATACCAATTTAGAGCGGGTTTACAAAGAGTTTAAGAACGAACCTGAATTCATGATCCTTTCACATACTGTAGATCCGGAAACTGACAGCGTTGCCGTATTAATGGAATATGCCAAACTGCATGGTGTTACCGATAAAAAATGGTTGTTTTTAACGGGAGAGAAACCAAAATTATATGAACTGGCCAGGAAAGGCTATGTTTTAAATGCGGAAGAAGGTAATGGCGATGGTGATGATTTTATACACACACAAAATTTTGCTTTGATAGACGACAATGGCCATATCCGAGGTTTTTATGATGGTACAGATAGTATTGAAATTAACCGACTTATAATGGAAATAAAATTATTAAAACAAGATCATGATCATCGGCTTCAGAAACTTCATCATCCTTAGTTTTGTATTTTTTCTGTTTAGCGGCAATGCACAAACCGTAAGCAGGGTTTATAAAATAGACGGATTAGTGAACAGGATAAATAACCCTGATACAACTTATATTATAAATTTTTGGGCTACCTGGTGCAAACCCTGTGTTGCAGAACTACCTTCGTTTGACAGTTTATCGAAGATATCTAAAGTAAAGATACTTTTAGTGAGTTTAGATTTTAAAGAGGATATTGAAAAGAAAGTAAACCCTTTTTTAAAGAGCCACAATATTACAATGGAGTGCGTTTTGCTGGATGAGATAAACGGTAATGATTTTATAGATAAGATAGACAAAAGCTGGACAGGAGCCATTCCCGCCACTTTATTTAAAAATAAAGACCATAAAGTTTTTATAGAGAAGAAAATGCATCTTGCCGGATTACAAAAACAATTGGCAGAAATTCAAAAGCCCTAGGTAAATGTCTCGTCGAGTAGAAAATTTTGTCTCTTTAAATTTTCGTATCGAGACGTCGTTCTGAAACTGTTCTCGATACATTTTTTGCAAGAGGCAGGCAAAAAACACTCGAACTGACAGCAATTATTATTTAAATATCCAGTAATTTAAAAGCCTCCGCTTTGCTTTCAGAAACCTTAAACAATGTATTTAACTTTGTAATTAAGATCAGTTCGCTTATTTTTTTATTCATGTTGAACAGAACAGCCTCACCACCGGCCACACGCGCTTTGGTTAAAAGCTGGATCAATGTATTTAATCCGCTACTGTTCATATAAATTAGTTTTTCCATATCAATTGCCCATTTGGTGCAACCTTCGGTTACTAATTCTTCGGCCTTTTCGAGTAAAGGTGTGGCCTGACCTTTTTCTATTAAATTACCACCAATAGTAATAACTGCGTGATTCTCTTTTTTGTCAACCGTAAAATCAAAAACCATAATATTATTTTTTTAAATGTTCACAAACGCCCTTTTCTTTTAGATCTCTGCACTTTGCAAAAAAATTGAGCGAATGATTAATTATATCAAAATTGAGCATGTCCTGCGCCGAACGCTGTATTTGCTGGATCCTTGGATCACAGAATTCAAACACTTTTTCGCAATCGTTACAGATCAAATGATCGTGTTGTTTGTATTTATAAGCTTTTTCAAACTGGGCCATGTTCTTACCAAACTGATGTTTAATTACCAATCCGGCATCTAAAAGTATCTCGATGTTGTTATATAAAGTTGCCCTGCTCACCCTATATTTTTTATTTTTCATCATTAGATAGAGTTGCTCAATATCAAAATGTCCGTCGTGTGAATAAATTTCATTTAAAATGGCAAAACGTTCAGCAGTTTTTCGGTGCTGTTGTTTTTCCAAGTAATCAGTTAAAATTTTGTTTACGGCGTCTTTTGTCTCCTGGCTCATATCTGCGATTCTAATTTAGACATTTTAAAAGTTTATTACAAATAAAAAAATAGGTCGACTATTTTTAAAATTATATCTCATAAAAATCAGTGTTCGTCAAAGCTCCGACACGAAAAATTTAAACACAATAGTCACATAGGAATCATAGGTTTTTATATAAATTTTAAAATTAGCCAGTAAACATAGTGTTGAAGTGACGCTTCAACCTAATGTGAACTAATTTTTTTCTTATAAAACTTTGTGCCTATATGTTTAAGCCTGTTCCTATTTTATGTCATTTGTCGGAATTTACCTACATTTGTATCTATGCAATATGGCATTTGTTTATTGAGTGTTGTTCCCTGTAGAAAAGAAGCGAGTAATACTTCCGAAATGGTAACCCAGCTTTTGTTTGGCGAACATTACAGTATTCTTGAGACAGGCGACGGCTGGATAAAAATAAAAATAGCTTACGATGATTACGAATGCTGGATAAACGTAAAACAACATTCAAAGATCTCTGAAACCACATTTAATGCGTTGCAAAAACAAACACCTGCCTACTCAAGTGAACTTATACAGGTTATTACCAATAAACTTACAAAGACCACTTTCCCAATAACCATTGGTGCTACTTTACCGCTTTTAAAAGATAAAACATCAGCCTTTGAATCTTTTGAATTTGGTTTTGAGGGACAAGTTGCTACTAACAAAAAGAAAACAGCACAGGATATTATCTCTACCGCTTATTTATTAATTAACGCTCCGTATTTATGGGGTGGTAAAAGTCCGCTAGGTATTGATTGCAGTGGCTTTACGCAAATAGTTTATAAGTTGAATGGCTACAAACTACCACGTGATGCCTCGCAGCAGGTTGAATTAGGAAGCCCCTTAAGTTTTGTGGAAGAAGCAGAAGCCGGCGACCTTGCTTTTTTTGATAACGAAGAAGGTAATATTGTACACGTTGGTATTTTAATTGATAACCAGCAGATCATTCATGCCAGCGGCTCTGTACGTATTGATAAGTTTGATCATTACGGTATTTTTAGCTCTGATACAAAAAAGTATTCGCATACGTTGAGAGTAATAAAGAAAGTACTTTAAAATGAAAAACCTACTTTCGATTATTATAATGTGTGTGTTTATTTTTTCCTGTAAGAAAAAAGACAGTAAAGAACAGGAACAAGTTCAACCACCTGTAGCCACATCAATCGATGGCATCGTAATAAGCGGATTACCGTCAAATCTTAATGGCATAAATGGTGTTTTTATAGCACAAAAAGGGATGTATTATACTCCTGCGGGTTATGCTTCTTATTATTATGGAATCGTATATCTTACACATGTAAGTCAATCCCTTCAAAATATAGGTTTAAGTTTAGGCAATTTTGTTGGGCAGGATAATGGCGGTGTTTTAAAATTAAATAATACTACTTTTAAATATTATTCGATCCAAAATTGTTATGTCGATACAAGTGCGGCACAAAACTATTCCACTGGTATTAATTGGGATCTTGGTGGAAACACTTTATTTGAACCATTCAATGCAAACATTACAAGTGGATTCCCAATTTTAAACACATCCAACTTTTTTCCAACATCAATAAGCAAAACACAATCAGTAACTGTAAACTTTGGAACAAATAATATTTCTAATCTTGATTCGCTTTCTGTTGCTATCTCAGATGGTTCAGGAACGATATTTTATACACAGAAAATGCTACCGGTAACTTCCAATTCAGTTTCTTTTACAGTTTCTGATTTATCAAATATACCACTGTCCACACCAAATACCCGTTTCCTTATGTCATTAAATAAATATTCATACATGTTTAAGGGAAATAAAAAATATCTATTTATCATGCGAACTTTCTTAAGTTCTAATGTTACGGTTAATCCGTAACTTAGCTCTTCACGTAAAAAATATCCTCGTGTTGCGAGATCATGCCATCATCCACTAATTCATTAAAAGCTTTTATCCAGGTCTCATCATTCACCGAATACATCTGTTCTTTTAGATCTTCCAGAGTGGAGGCTTGTGCTTTTAGTAACTCCAGCATTTTTGCTTTTACTTTTTCATAATCTTTTGGACGTTTACTGATACAAACATCACAGTGACCGCAATCAGAATAATTAAATTCATTAAAATACATTAATAATTGTACCTGCCTGCAAACCTGGTCTTCCTTAGTGTAATCAATTACAGCGTTAATGCGTTCTAAATACCGTTGTTTTAATTTTTTATAATTCTCAGGATTAAATTCTAAATATTTTGTGTTGACCCTATCCTGCACAAAAATTAATTTTGGTAAGGCAGACTGCGGAACGTAAGATAATAAACCCGTTTTATCTAAAAACTTTAATTGTTCAGTAAGTTCTGTAGCATTGGTCTTTACACGGTATGCAAGATCTTTTTCGTTTATAAAAACATAATCTTCAAATAGGCCACCATAACTTCTTAAAAGTGTTTTTATTACCGCTTCATATTTTGGAAATTTTATCTGGAAACTATATAACTCTTCCTTATTGCCTAGCATCAATACTTTTGAGGCTTCAAAGCCTGCATCTAAGAATGACAAATAATTTTCTTTCTCTAAAAATTTAATACTGTTATAAACCAAAACAGGTAATAAATTATAACTGTTGCAAATTTTATCAATATCAAACTCAACGCTCAGGCCTTGTCCCGACTCAATTGCCACCTGGTAATAATTACAAATGGCTTGATAAGTTTGTTTTATATAATCCAATTCTGGAAATGCAAAACGAAAATTATCTATCAAACGTAACTGATCTGCAGTTGTATAAAAAATGGTTGAGTAAGCAATCTTTCCATCCCGGCCGCCCCTTCCCGCTTCCTGGAAATAGGCCTCCAGGCTTTCCGGAAGATCCATATGTACTACAAAACGCACATCTGCTTTATCAATACCCATTCCAAAAGCATTGGTAGCGCATATAACCTGGATCTTATTCTGCAACCATTGCTCCTGTACACTTTCCCTATCATCAAATTTTAAACCTGCATGATAGGCCAGTGCCGAGATCTTTTTTGATTTCAGGATCATGGCCAACTCTTCGGTTTTTTTACGGTTGCGTACATATACAACACCCGAACCGCCAATATTAGTAATGAGTTTGAGCAGGCGCGTAATTTTATCTTCTTCCTGTTGTACTACGTAACGCAAATTCTTTCTTGCAAAAGACTGGCGTATCACCATCTGGTCCTTGAACTCTAATTGCACCTGTATGTCTTCTACCACGTGCTTTGTAGCGCTTGCGGTTAAAGCAATTATTGGCACATCGGTAAAGTAAGAACGGATCTCTGCCACTTTTAAATAACTGGGCCTGAAATCATATCCCCACTGGGATATGCAGTGAGCCTCGTCTACAGCAATTAATGTAATTGGTAAATAAGCCAGTTTTTGCCTGAAAACTTCATTCTGGATCCTTTCTGGTGAGAGGTATAAAAACTGCACGTGTCCTAATGCTGCATTGTTAAGCGCTACATCAATTTCTTTAAAATTCATGGCCGCACTAATAGCAACTGCCGAAATGCCCCTGCTTTTAAGGTTTTGAACCTGGTCGTTCATTAAAGAAATTAGTGGTGAGATAACCAACGTGGTGCCACCCATTACTAAACCCGGCACCTGAAAACAAACCGATTTACCGCCTCCTGTTGGCAAAAGCGCTAATGTATCGTGCTTCTGCAATACCGACAGGATAATATCTTCCTGTAAAGGCCTAAAAGTATCGTAGTTCCAATACTTTTTTAAAACTTGGTGAATATCTTGTTTTATATTTGTGCTCAATATGGTACTAAATTACATTTTTTTGATTTTACTGTGACCTTAAATTATATAAACCAATTATTATTTTTAATAAAGCGCTTGCTTGTATGCTACCTGCTGTATTTTATATGCCGGGTGTTATTTTATATCTTCAATGCAAAACTATTTCCCTCGGTTAATTTTTCAGACTTTGTACAGGATGCTTTTTACGGCTTACGGTTTGACACATTCAGCATCTTTGTAGGCAACTCCCTTTTTATACTATTATCCTCTATTCCATCCAATCTTTATCACAAAAAGATCTATCAAACTATTCTAAAATGGCTTTTTGTTCTTAGTAATTCTATTTTTATTTTGGCTAACTGCGTGGATATTGGCTATTACCCTTTCACAAAAAAGCGTTCCACTTCCGATCTGTTTGAACAAATTGGCGGACAAACGGATATGGGAAATTTGTTGCCGCAATACATTAAAGATTTTTGGTGGGTGCTGTTGATCTTTATTATACTGGTAATTACCCTTATTAAATTATATAACCGCATAAAACCGGTAGTAATTCAAAAATACGTTTTTACAACTTTAAAAGAAGTGCTTTTTATTTGCTTACTCTTTTTGGTCTTTACTGGCTGCATTATTATTGGAATAAGAGGAGGTTTGCAGCGCAGGCCTATAGACATTGTTAATGCGGGCTCTGTTACAATTCCTGAAGAGATACCAATTGTTTTAAACACGCCTTTTACATTGATAAAATCGCTAAGCCAAAAAGTATTGCCCAATTATAATTTTTATGATAAGACCTTTTTAGAAGAACATTACAACATCATTCATCTTTACAAAGATTCAACTTTTAGAAAGCAAAATGTGGTTGTTATAATTTTAGAAAGTTTTGCCAAAGAGTATACAAAGATCGGAACGAACGAAAACCTGACGCCTTTTTTAGATAGTTTAATGGATCATTCTCTGGTGTTCACAAATGCGTATTCTAATGGCACAAAATCTATTGAAGGTATACCGGCTATACTTTGCGGCCTTCCTTCTTTAATGGAAAATCCGTTCATAAATTCTATTTATGCTAACAATATACAAACTTCATTTGCTTCTATACTCGGTAAAGAAGGTTATTCAACCGCTTTTTTTCATGGTGGCATAAATGGTTCTATGAATTTTGATGACTGGGCACCATCAGCCGGTTACAGCAACTATTTTGGGAAGAATGAATATGGTATCGATGCTGATTTTGATGGCTTTTGGGGTATTTGGGACGAACCTTTTTTAAAGTACACAGTAAAAAAAATGAGTGAATTAAAAGCACCTTTCCACTCTGCTATTTTTACTATAAGTTCGCATCACCCTTATTTTATACCCGAGAAATACAAGGGTAAGTTTAAAAAAGGTGGGCTCGAAAACTCTGAATCTATTCAGTATGCAGATTACGCTTTAAAACAATTCTTTAACGATGCTAAAAAACAGGCCTGGTATAACAATACATTATTTATTTTATGTGCCGACCATGCAAGTTTATCTGATCACCGCTTTTTTAAAAATGTTGTGGGCAATCAAAGCATTCCAATCGTTTTCTTTAAACCGGATAATTCTTTAGCCGGAAAAAATAAAGCGGTAATGAATCAAATGGATATTTTACCAAGCGCTCTAAATATTATGGGCTACAATAAACCATTTTTTGCATTGGGTAGATCGTTTTTAGACACAACTGCCCGTAAGAGTTATTTTTATGCCAATAGTACCCATTATGTTTATAACGATTCTATGGTATATTCTTTCTCATTACCGGATCTGAAAATGGTATATAATTATAAACGCGATAGTACCTTAGACCAGCCTATTCTTAACAAATATCCCGAAATTGATAAAAAAATAAGTGAAGAATTCAAAGTATTTATTCAATTGTATAATCAAACCCTGATCAACAATTCGGGAACTGTAAAATAAAGGTTTTTCATAGAGCCTGTTTAAGTTTTATGTTTTAGAATTGTTATTATATATTTTTGAGCGAAATGAGGCAAATTTTGCAGTCGAAGTTGGTTACTTCGGCGAAGGGCAAATATCTTAGTATATTTGAGCCAGCTTGTGGGGAGGAACGATATTGCAGCCAAAAAGATGCATAATAAAATAATCAGATAAAATTTAAACAGGCTCTTAAATAATAATATCTCTGTATATTCGTTATCTTAAATAAATTCTGAAAATCTTTAGATACCATATTGTTTTAATTTTGCTTTTTTATGCAACTGCATTAACATCGCAAACTGCTACCATTTCTGGTATTGTAAGGGGCAGCGATGGAGATCCTGTTGAAGGGATCACCATTGGTGTAAAAGAGAACCAGGATAAAACCGCTATTTCGGGACCAAATGGTTTTTACAGCCTTACTGTTGATGCGGGCAAACCTATTACACTGGTATTTTTTAGTATTAACTTTAGTACCATCAATCATACACTTACTGCTAAAGCAGGAGAAAATATTACTTACTCACCCACTTTAAGATTTAAAGGTAATTTAACGGAAGTAGAGGTAATTGATAACAAAGCACGGAAAGAAGAAATTGTACGTTTGGATCCTTATGTCTTTAATCAATTACCAAGTCCAACAGGTAATATTGAAGATATTATTAAAACACAAATGGGCGTTAGCAGCAACAATGAGCTAAGCAGTGGTTATAGTGTGCGTGGTGGTAATTTTGACGAGAACCTGGTGTATGTGAATGACATTGAAGTGTATCGTCCTTTTTTGGTACGTAGCGGCCAACAAGAGGGTTTAAGTTTTGCAAATCCCAATATGGTGCAAAATATTAATTTTTCGGCAGGTGGTTTTGAAGCACGTTATGGCGATAAATTAAGCAGTGTTTTAGATATTACTTACCGAAAACCTTTAAAATTTGCAGGTAATGCATCGGCTAGTTTTTTAGGAGGTAATGTGCAGGTAGAAGGTGTAAATAATAACCGTTTAATTGCATGGAGTATTGGTGCACGTTACCGCACCAATTCGTACCTCTTAAAAGGGTTGGATACCAAAGGCGAATACCGGCCGAGTGCTTTGGATGTGCAAACATTTTTAACCTTTGATGTAAACCCAAAATTAAAGATCGAATTTTTAGGAAATGTAGCCAGTAATAAATACTTAGTAATACCTACTAACCGCCAGACAAATTTTGGAACAGTTAATAACGCTTTGCGCTTTACCGTATATTTCGACGGACAGGAAGTAATGAATTATATGACCTTTATGAGTGGGCTTTCGGCCACCTATAGACCAAACAGCAGAACGAAATTAAAATTCATTTCTTCAGCTTACCATGCAAAGGAAGAAGAGGTTTATACAGTACAAGGCCAGTATTACATCGATCAGTTAGAGGCCGATCTTGGAAAACCAAATTTTGGACAGGTTTCTTTTAACCGTGGTATTGGTACCTTCTTAAATAACGGAAGAAATTACATGGATGCTACTGTAATTAATTTCGAACACAAAGGCACACGTTATATTAATAACAACAATGAGTTTTTATGGGGCGCGCGCCAGCAAGTTGAAAAAATAAACGACAGGCTAAGCGAATGGCGCACGGTTGATTCGGCAGGATTTATAGTGCCTTACAGCCCAACTGAAATAAACCTGATTGATGTTTATAAAACAAAGATCTCACTACCAAGTTACCGTTCGCAGGCTTACATGCAATATAATTTTACGAAGCAATTAAAAGATTCATCTGTATTTACAATTACTGCGGGCACCAGGGCCAATTACTGGACAGTGAACCAACAATTATTGATCTCGCCGCGTGTAACATTTTCATTTAAACCAAACTGGAAACGCGACTGGTTATTTAAATTTAGTTCAGGCGTATATTACCAACCTCCATTTTACCGTGAGCTAAGAGGCATTAACGGTGAATTAAATAAAGATCTTAAAGCGCAACAATCTATCCATTTTGTATTAACGGGCGATTATATTTTCAGGATGTGGGAAAGGCCATTTAAACTGATCCTATCGAGTTATTATAAACAACTAAACAGTATTGTACCTTACGAAATTGATAATGTGCGCATTCGTTATTTTGCAAACAACAATGCAAAGGGTTATACAGTTGGAACTGACCTGCGTATTAACGGCGAATTTGTAAAGGGTGTTGAGAGCTGGGCCACCATTGGTTTTTTAAGGACCTACGAAAAATCTCCCGATAATATTCACTACAATTTTTTTAATAAAGACGGAGAAGAGATCATTAAAGGATACACGTTTGATCAGGTTAAAGTAGATAGCCAACGTGTTGATCCGGGCTACATCCCGCGCCCTACCGATCAGTTAGTGACCTTCGGATTATTTTTTCAGGATTATTTACCAAAATACCCGGCATTTAAATTCAATTTAAATTTACAGTTTGGCAGTGGTTTGCCATTTGGCCCACCAACACATTTACGTTACCAACAGCTTTTGCGCATGCCTCCTTATCGCAGGGTGGATGCAGGTTTTGCTTATAATTTATTAAAACTTAACCGCGAGATCAAACGCAAGAATGTAATTAATTATTTAAAAGAGAGTTGGATCTTTTTAGAGATCTTTAATTTATTGCAGGTGCAAAATACTGTTTCATACACCTGGATCCAGGATGTAACTGGCAATCGTTATGCCATACCTAATTACTTAACTAACCGGCAGGTGAATTTAAGGTTGCAGATAAAGTTTTAAACAGAGCAATTGTTTATCACAACGAATTACGAATTTAATACGAATTTACAAATCGTATCTAATACCTTGATTAGTAAATTCGTAATGATTCGCATTCGTAGCCCATTAAAAATTACTATCTTTATTCAAATGAAAAAAACAATTTTCATAGCCTTACTTTTTGTAAGCATTTTTGCCTGCAAGAAAAAAGAAACTGATCCTGATCCTTCCGGCACTGAGGTTCCAAATGTTGTGCCAAGCGATTCTTCAAGTTACCAGGCTTTGTTCTCCTGCTTAAATTTGTATTCGAAACTATCGGGTTCATATACGCCAACAGGCAAACAAACCGCTGCTTATTATTCTAGCCAGTTAATTACAAACGAAATATATACAGCTGCAAACCTACAGGACATGGGCATTGTGAGCCTGGATAGTGTGCTCTTTAAAAATAAAAGCACCATCACCAATTTTTATTATAACGATACTACCGGTACTCAATTTACTTTACCTTATTTGTGGATCGTAAGCGGCGCAGGTTCTATAGCCACTTTTTCATTCTCCAATAATAATCCGCCACCTACATTTACGGCAAGTGCAAACATCCCCGACTCGATTAACCTTAGCACAGGTTTCAGTTTTAAAATAAAAGGTACAAGCGGATGTAGTTTAATTAAAGTATTTATTTTTGGGGGCAACGGCAGTACAGCTTTTCCAAACAAATTAATTGCCGGAACGGATAGTATGATCACTTTTAGCGCGAGCGAATTACAAGGCTTAAATACAACCAATGCAGGTTATATTTCCATACAATTTAACAAGGATCATTACCGTACTATTGATGGTAAACGCATTAATTTTAGAACGGGCTTGCAGTATGTAAATTCTGCTTTCAAGATAAAACCGTAAAGGTTATCCAACAAAAAATTAAACACATAGACACATAGAAAATTATTTGCTGTGCGCCTATTTTAGGGTCACATAATTTCATCGCTTCGCGATGAAATTATGTGTACTCTATCTTTTTATCTCCTGAAAAAGAAATCTATGTGTCTATGTGGTTAAAATCGTAAACCGAAACCCACATTTCAGCCAATTATTAACAATGCTCCTTAATGTTAGGCATTTTAGTAATTTTGGAAGTCTATGCTATCATTAGATCCTAAAGAATTAACCATTCCTGTTTTGCAAAAATATCTGCAAAATGCCATTGCTCCACGCCCTATTTGTTTTGCTTCTACAATAAGTAAAAGTGGCGAAGAGAATTTAGCGCCTTTTAGTTTTTTTAATATATTTTCTTCTAATCCGCCTATTGCGGTTTTTTCGCCAGCATATAGCGGTCGCACAGGCGCTGCAAAAGACACGCTGTTGAATATTTTAGAAGTGCCTGAGTGTGTTATAAATGTAGTGAATTATGACATGGTGCAGCAAACAAGTTTGGCCAGTAGCCCCTTTCCTAAAGGCACCAGCGAGTTCATGAAGGCGGGCTTTACTCCTATTGCATCGGAATTAGTTAAACCTGCAAGGGTAAAAGAAAGTCCGGTACAATTAGAATGTAAAGTAATTGAGGTAAAAGAACTGGGCAAAGCCGGCGGCGCAGGCAACCTGGTTATTTGCGAGATCGTTCGGATTCATATTTCGGAAACGGTTTTAAACGAGGCCAACCAAATAGACGTTAACAAAATTGATCTTGTTGCACGCATGGGCGATAATTTTTATTGCAGGGCTTCGGGCGATGCCTTATTTGAAGTGCAAAAACCTATAACCAGCATTGGTATTGGTTTTGACCAGATACCTGCTGAAATTAAGAACTCTAAAGTTTTAAGCGGTAATAACCTTGGTCTTTTAGGCAGTGTAGAGCAATTGCCGCTGGCAGAAGATATTGCAGCATACAAAAAAACAATTAAACCCTTTGCTTCAAAGGATGAACAGCACCTCTTTGCAAAAAGTTTATTAGAGGCCAACAAAGTTAAAGAGGCCTGGATGGTGTTATTATAATTTTATCTTCAATCATTAAATAAACGGCTGCCTCAAAAAGGTGGCCTTTTTAGTTTTTAAACGCATTTATCACCAACTATGGCCTTTTTGTTGAATAAAACTCAATAACACGCTTGCAAATAATTTTAAAATTTAGTAGAATTTTAGGTAATTTGTAGCTTACCGATCCTAAACAGGAAAGGCACTAACATCGTAATCAAATAAAATAAATATATAATGGAAGTAGTAGGAACACTAAAAGCAAAATTCGATACTCAAAAAGTGAGCGATCGTTTTCAAAAACGCGAATTTATCTTAACCACCGAAGCTAACACGCCTTACCCGCAACACGTTAGTTTCCAGGTAACGCAAGATAAATGTACCATCTTAGACCAATTTAGCGATGGAGAAGAATTAAAAGTGCAGTTCAATTTACGTGGCCGCGAGTGGAATGGTCCGCAAGGCATTAAGTATTTTAATACGTTAGAAGCATGGCGTATTGAAAAAGTAACCGGTGGTAACACCTCTAGCCCAAGCACTCAAAACACAAACACGGCATCTAACAACAATAACATGAACACTTCTACTACACCTGTATTTACAGGAAACGTAGGTGATAATGATGATCTGCCATTCTAATTAAGACACAGGACTAAAGGGAATCAAGAAGCAAGACGGATCTGTCTTGTATCCTGGTTCCCTTAAGTCTTGACTCCTTATGAAAAGTAATTCCAAACGATCAAAAGTACTTTTAATTTATACCGGTGGCACCATTGGTATGATGCAGGATGTAGTTACCGGAGAACTAAGGCCCTTCGATTTTAAAACCCTCACCAAACAAATTCCCGAACTTAATAAATTTGATATCGAGCTTTCTTCTATCGCGTTTCAAAAACCGATAGACTCTTCTAACATGCACCCGATTGTGTGGACAGAGCTGGCAAAGATCATCAAAGACAATTATTCTAAGTACGATGGTTTTGTGATCCTCCACGGCTCCGATACCATGAGCTTTACAGCTAGTGCTTTGAGTTTTATGCTCGAGAACTTGAACAAGCCTGTAATTTTAACCGGCTCACAATTACCAATTGGTATTATTCGTACCGATGGTAAAGAGAATTTAATTACTGCTATTGAAATTGCAGGCTCTAAAATAAAAGGCAAACCGGTTGTGAACGAAGTGTGCATTTATTTTGAATACAAACTCTACCGCGGTAACCGTACTTTTAAATATAACTCTTCGCACTTTGACGCTTTTAAGTCGCCCAACTACCCTGCCCTTGCAGAAGCCGGTGTGGACATTAAATACAACAACAGCGCCATACTAAAAGCCAATAAAAAAGAATTAAAGGTTCACACGCATTTAGATAACGATATTGCCGTGTTAAAATTATTTCCGGGTATCAGTAAAAAAATAACGTCGGCCATTATTAATACTCCTGGCACTAAAGCCATTATTTTAGAAACGTTTGGCGCAGGAAATTCAACAACACAAGATTGGTTTACCAACGAATTAAAAAAAGCCATTAATAAAGGCATTATTATTTTAAACATTACGCAGTGCCTTGAAGGTAAAGTAATACAAGGCATGTACGAAACCAGCTCGCACTTGAAGAAAATTGGTGTTGTTGGCGGTGCCGACATGACCTTTGAAAGTGCCATTACAAAACTGATGTTCTTATTGGGACAAAAATTAACTAACGCACAAATAAAAAAACAACTTCTCAGCGATCTGAGAGGTGAACTAACGATATAGAATGAAGTAAATGTTGTCACGTCGAGTAGCGAAGCGTATCGAGACGCATAAACAGTTCTCGATACAATTTTTTGCAGGAGTCAGGCAAAAAATCACTCGAACTGACAAAGTAGAAAAGAAAAAATTGGACAACTAAAAATAAAGAAAATGAAAGTTTGTAAAACGATACTAGAAACAATTGGCAACACGCCAATGGTAAAAATAAATAAGATCACTAAAGACCTTCCTTGCGATGTTTACGCAAAGGTAGAGACTTTCAATCCCGGCAACTCTATTAAAGACCGTATGGCCATTAAAATGATAGAAGACGCCGAAAAAGACGGACGTTTAAAACCGGGCGGAACCATTATTGAAGGCACCAGCGGTAACACTGGTATGGGCCTTGCTATTGGCGCGGTAATTAAAGGATACAAATGTATCTTTACTACCACCGATAAACAAAGTAAAGAAAAAGTAGATGCCCTGCGCGCTTTTGGTGCAGAGGTTATTGTTTGTCCTACCGATGTGGAACCGGAAGATCCACGCTCGTATTATTCTGTTTCTTCACGTTTGGTAAATGAGATCCCTAATGCCTGGAAACCTAACCAATACGATAACTTAAGCAATACACAAGCGCATTACGAACAAACAGGCCCTGAGATCTGGGACCAAACAGATGGAAAAATTACGCACTTAGTGGTTGGTGTTGGCACCGGCGGTACTATTTGCGGAACCGGAAAATATTTAAAAGAAAAAAATCCGAATATTAAAATTTTAGGAATTGATACTTACGGTTCGGTATTTAAAAAATTTAAAGAGACCGGTATTTTTGACAAGAACGAAATTTACCCGTATATCACTGAAGGTATTGGCGAAGATTTTTTACCGGCTAATGTGGATATGAACATCATTGATCATTTTGAAAAAGTAACGGATAAAGATGCTGCTGTGATGACACGCCGTATACCAAAAGAAGAAGGTATTTTTGTGGGTAACAGCGCAGGCTCTGCTATGGCAGGCCTATTGCAAATGAAGAACATGTTTAAAAAAGGAGATGTGGTTGTAGTTATCTTCCACGATCATGGTACGCGTTACATGGGCAAAATGTTCAATGATGATTGGATGCGCGACCGTCACTTTTTAGAAGTGACTAAACCAAAAGCTATTGATTTGGTTGCTAACCATAAGAACCAAAAATTATTAACGGTTGATGTAAATGCGACAGTACAGGAAGCGTTAGAGACCTTAAGTAAATTCTCTATCTCGCAAATACCGGTAACTGATAATGGCGAATACGTAGGCTCACTAAACGACAATTACATTTTTGGCAAGCTGATGGAAAACAACGATGTAAAAAAATACACCGTAAAAAGCTTAATGCAGGCCCCCTTCCCTATTGTTGGCGAGAAAGCACCAATAGAAGAAGTAAGTAAACTCATTACCAAAGATAACAACGCCGTTTTATTACGCGACCTTGGCGGCAACATGCACATTATTACCAAACACGATATTATTGAAGCTGTAGCGAAGATGGGGAATTGATTTTTGTAAGGCATATTATACAAGATTAAATTAAAACTGATTAGTAAAGGAAAATTTAATAAACCAAATTATTTAATACATTTGTATTAAGAGTCTTTAAATATGATATTACTCCAAACATCAACTGTTATTTCTCAAAACACTTTCTGGACTTATCATCTAGATTTTTGGTTATTTCTCGTTATAGGCTTAGTAAGTTTTATATACACTTATAGATCTTTTAGACAAGCTGAAGAAGCTAAGGTTGAAGCAACATTTGCAAAACAAGAAGCAACAGAAGCAAAAAATGCTGCAAATCGAGCCGGAAAAACAGTAAAAAAACAAACAATTATTTTAGCAATCTCTGATACTATTAAAATGTGTCAAATTCGTGGAAATATTAGTTATGAGGATGCAAATAATGAATTAATGGAAATTAGCGGTAAAGTAAGGAATATTATGGGCTTATTCAGACAAGATTTGGGTCAAACGCATCAAGCATTGTTTCAACAAATTGAATCGTGTATATCCGATGTAACTACAGAGTTTAATTTATTAGATGTTGCAGCAGAACATAAAACAATTTATACAAAAATCCGGCCAGTTCTTTCTGCATTAGCTGGGCACTTAAATGAATTACAAGGAATAATTGAAAATGAACTTATAATTAACCATTAATAACATGGAAAACGAAAACATAATTGAGCAGACAATCAAAGGGCTTCTTCAAAAAACAATTGAGAATAAAATCCCTTGGAAATTAGTAAATCCGAACGCTGTAAGATGGATAAAAACATCTGCTGGTACAAATATTACAGTAACTTTACAAAAACAGCTTCATCCAGTACCTTCAAATTCAAATTATATTCTAACAATTCAGGGCCCTACTCCAACCACAACAAATACTCAAATAAATTCTGCGATACAACCAGCATATAAAGTAGATTTAATAAAATTATTTGACGCAGCTTTGCAAGTTGGAAATTCAGAATCAATTGAAGTTTTGAAACGACTTCTTGACGACCTATAACCTACGGTTTAAATAAACTAATTGTCTTTAGTTAGAAGTAATAATTAATTAAGTCTTCTTTTTCGTATTAAGTTGTAATTAGAGCCTTAACCCCAACTCACGAAGGATTTATAATCCCGCGTTTTATTTTACTAAATGGAAAAACAAAAAAGTCCAAATCCCTTAATGGTAATTCTTTTAGTTTTAGGCTTTATAATAATTATTGCAGGTGTTTATTTTGTAAAAAAAGATATGACCTCTTCTGGCGTTACGATGGGAAAATATGGCCGGCCTTATGGTACCGGAACTATTGATGGTAAAGGAATGATATTCTGTGGAATTCTTATTGCAGGCTTTGGGTTGATCTTTAAGGATAAAAATAAAGAGGATGATCATTTTTAGAAATAATAATTAATAACACAGCCTCTGGAGCCCTCCGTAAAACCACACGAATTTTATTATTTGTACAGTCCTATGCGGGCTGACGGTGTTGAGATGTTGAAGTACACTTTTCAACACCTGGTTATGGAAGGGCATGTGGAGATCTACTACAGGGCCATTCAACTAACAAAGAACGATTGGCGCAAACGTCCACGGATCTTCTTTAAGTTAGGAAATGAATATAAAGAAACAAATACTTACAGCGTTGCAGAACAATTTGTAATTGATATTTTAAAAACAAAAGAGGAATTAAGAATTCACGAAATTAAAAATAAGGTATTAGAATTATTAGATAAAGACATCCGCAATTTTAAATACGATTATGTTTATAAGGATGTAACAAAGTTAGGTCTTTGTACTTTTAAATATTTTCTTAATTCCAAAGGCAGAGAAGTAAGAAGATATTACAAGAACGTTATTGATGTTCTGGAAGAAGATGTAAATATGCTTGTGAAAAATAAGTTGGTACTTGAAGTACATTTAGGGTACATTAAAACAGGCATAATTTTATTAGATGATGAAGTAGTTAAAAAGTTTGGGTTAAAAGTTCCGGATCTTGATGAGCTCTCAGCGGCATTTGAAATAATTATAACCGGTGGCGGTAACCGTATTACTTATGGCGGCTTTGGTTATGGAGGTTATTCGGGCGGCGGCGGTGGTGGCGGCTTCAGTGGTTTTGGTGGCGGCATGTCTGGTGGCGGGGGATCAGGCGGTTCTTGGTAATATCAAATTCTTTATCTCAACTAGTTTGAAAAATGATCTATTACATTATTCTTACCCAATTATATAAAGAACCCAACCATTTACAAAGTTAACCCGTATTGTTAGTGATGCTAAAGTGAAACAGTAGTAACTTTAATTAAATAAAAACACATCCACTATGAAAACAACTTTACAAAAAATATTCCTTTTATTTGCATGTGTACCATTTGGTATGTGTCTTGCCCAACCAACACTTACAGACGCCAACTGCAACCCTGTGGCTGGTGAAACATATTCTGTTGCTATAGGAAATTTTATATCACCGGGTAGTGCAGGCGCCAATCAAAACTGGAACCTGACTGCCATATCACCTACAGTAGCGGGACCCGCCAACACCGCTGTAGCCGCCACTACACCTTCGGGCAGTTTATATCCCAACAGCAACATCAATTATGCCGATGTACTAATGAGCCTATTCCTTAAAACGAGTACTACCGCTCTGCAAAACTATGGCAAGTTTCACCATGCGGGTTCTAATCCGGGTAAACTGGTAACAATTTACAGTGACCCTATTGATATGCTTCACCTGCCTTGCAATTTTAACGACACCTATACAGATTCTTACCAGGGCACACGATATAGTACCACCAACACCACGCCAACTTATATACGTTTTGGCTCGTACACTATTACAGCAGATGGCCACGGAACCCTTACTTTACCTAATGGCAGCTATACAAATGTTATGCGCGTGCACATGCATTCAATAAACCGCGATTCTATCGCAAATAATTCATCGGGCTCGTATTATATGCAGGATGAATACCTTTGGTACCTACCGGGAACACATTATCCTGTTGCCGGATATATTAATTACGATGGCGTTATGCATAGCTTTTACATTTACAGTAATATTACAGGATTAAAAGAAAGAAATGCAGAATCGCTTTCATTTGATCTGTTTCCAAATCCTGCGTCTGATCAATTGAATATTCATTTTCCTGTAGCTTCAACTGAAAAAATGCAGTTGAGTATTTACAACAA
>JAUXSA010000126.1 GCA_030681615.1 Bacteroidota bacterium | reverse complement strand
GAATTTATTAAATATTGTATAGAAAAGGGGTTAAAGTTTTTGGGTAAAAAATGAAATCAATAAAATTGACCATTTTAGTAATGCGTTCTCAATAACTTAAAAAAGCATGAACGTATTTACGCAGTTCAGTTATTTAGCTGTTTTGATTGCCTCATTATTTCCATTTTCATTACTTTGTCCATATTTAATTATATCTAAAACAAGTTCTTTGCCCCAATATTCTACAAATGAATGGTCTTGACATTGCTCAAAACATTCCATTAAAAAACCATGCGCCTTTTTCTCGTCGTTAATATATATTATGCCGCAGGCAGCCATCAAACCACCTTTTTCAATAATACGGTTTAGTATTTCTGTCCGTTCCATTATTAAGATTTATTCGACAAATATAGTTATGTTGACTAAAAAGGCAACACAAAAACAGAAAATTAACAAATTCTTTGCACTACGGATAAATTAAATTACAATTATCCATACTGAATTTGGCAATACAAAAAAATAAACTGGAATTATTCTTTAAAGATTTGGGTATTTTGATTTCTAAATACCGTAAGGAAAAGAAATTTTCTCTTGAAGAACTTGGCTTACGGATAGGCATTGACCGTTCGGCTATGCACCGTATTGAAAATGGTAAACCACTTACCATTACAACTATAATTAAACTAGCCATCGCTTTAGATAAAAGACCCAAAGACTTTTTTGATTTGAGTTTTGATTTTAATAGCCATGAATTAGGAGGTTTGGTAAAATCAAAGAAAAGCCCTAAGAAGAAAGTTAGTCCTAAAAAACTGTCAGCAGTTAAAAAGAAATAATTATTTAATTATTTGCGGTATGTATCGTTAACAAGAATGGTGTAAAATTTCTACTCTGTTTATTCCATTGCTAAATAATTATATACTACCATTTGCTCATTGGTGAAAATAAATCAATAAAAATGGATTAACTTTCATAGTATGAATAGAAAGGTTTTAATTATAGGTTCCCGTTTATCTGAAGGGAAAAGAACATTTTATAATGGGGTAACCAATGATGTTAATAGATATATTCCACTATTTACATCTGCAACAGGTGGAGCGTATTATAATGAGGAAGCGTTTTATTGTTTTAATCCAACAGTTGCTATTCTAAAAGATTTTTTCGCAAAGAATCCTACTGATTTTACAACAATAGTTTTTTCTGGGCACGGTTATATAGATCGAACCAATAATCGTGATATGCTTTGGTTGAATGAAAAACAAATTATCAGTTTAATTCAACTGATAAAAATGTGTCAGTCACCAAAAAAATTAATAATATTAGATAAATGTAGCAAAATAACACCATCTTATTTTAATTTGACAGGTTTTGGTGATGTTTTAACAGAAAATTTTGATGGACATATTGACTTTGACAAAGCGCGAAGAATTTTTAATAATGCTATTCTTAAGTCTAAGCCAGGTGTGCAAGTTATATCTTCTTGTTCACCGAACCAATTATCTTATTTGGATGCTAGCGGAAGCCATTTTTCTAAGTCTTTAGTTACTTCAATTTCAAAATGGGCAGATAAAATTGAACCTTATTCTGTTTTATTAGGTACAGGTGCATTAAATTTAAGTAAAAAGGAAATGAGGGTTTATAGAAATAATCAATTACCAATTCAATTAAGATCAGATGAAGAAGTTAATTTTCCGATTGGTATTAGACTTGGAACAGAATTAATACAAAGTTATCTTTATTAATTAAAAATTATTATGAAAGAAGAATCTAAAAGAAAAATGCAAGAATTGTTAGATGGATGGAGGGCGACTAGGAATTATACTTACGAACTTAAACAAGTACTTTCCTGTAAAAGTCCTATACATGAAGGCGAGGTTATTTTAAAATTAACAAATACTTTGAAAGGTTTTTATTTTGATGGTAAAGAGGTGGAAATTTCAAAGATTTCTAAACCTTTTCATACTACAACTTTAAGTATTGATCCGCTATCTGCTAACGTAAATGCTGATTATCTCAGGTTAAAGCAGCTTATAAAAGAATTTGACGATGAATTTTATCCGCTCATTGATGAAAAGTTGGCTGAATGTGGGGATGTATTTTTGACTTCTGATCCTACATTATGGCTGGATTAGATATTGAAACTGCTAAATATTTGGCTGAAAAATCAAAGGAATGGATCGATAGGCAGTTAAATACTTATCGAGAAAAAAGATCGGTTGCATCAACAATAATTGGACTTAATACGCTATTTGTACCATTTTTTCTTGGTGGTATAGCGGATTCATTATTTTGGATAAAAATTGTTGCAATAGTACCAATATTAATAATTAGTGTAGCTCTAATTTATTTGATTAGTATTTATTATTTAAAACGATTGGAACAAGGTTTAGCCCCTGAAAAATATCAGGATGCTATCAATAAATCTTATGGCGATGCAATTTTGTTTGAAATCGCCGTAAATAGGGATAGTATTCATAGCAATACGCCAATATTAGAAAGAGTTAACAAAGCATATAGAATTGGTATTAATTTAACCCAAATAGCAATAGTATTATCAATAATTGTACTTTCATTAAATATGTTCTTTCGACCAAATTCTGAAACAATAAAAATTGAAATTTCAAAACCAAAGAAAAAATGAGTAATAACGATAACCAAAACAACAATTTAGGAAATAATAATAATTCAGGCAATAATACTACAACTGCTCCTGATAAAATAGTAATTCCTTCTACACAACCCGATGATAGAGGAAAATTAAGTGAGGGTATTACGCCTAAAAGTAATCCCAACGAAAAAGATTAAAGCTTTAAATATCTTATAACTTTACTATAATTTTCTTTGAATTTCTAATAACTATTCGGTTTTTTTCGTGGATGATAATTACTTTTTGCCCACAATTAAATCCTAAGTTTTGAAGCCATTTGCCGCTAAGTCTTATTTCGGGAAAGATATTATAGTAACCAAACCTTCTAGAGTATTTTTTGTAAATTTTTAAAGGTTTACAACCTTCTTTTTGAGTTTTCAAATTGTTAATTTCCATACTTTCCATTATTTTAAATTTCTATAAATCTTTAAAATACTGGGGATTAAAAATAAGCTATTAAAGAAGTGAACTATTGATAGATTTTAAAATTTGGCTTTTAACCCGACTATTTTTAACATATCTTTATATAAATAACTTCGACATTTTAACCCTTCGCCTGACACAACAAAAAAGCCATCTTGATTAGAGATGGCTTTTTCTATTAAAAAAAAGGTGTTTTAGGTCTTAGTTTTCGTAAACTTCTCAGCCATTTTAACAGCCTCAAATAAATTTACTATACCACCATTCTTGCCCAGTTTATCAAACTTTATCATTTCATCTTTAGTTCCTGGCTTTATTACTTTTTCGTTTTTATAAGTTTTAATACTGCTTTTAATTAAGATCTTTTTAAGTTGCTGAGGCGTTAATGTAGGGTAGTATGATTTTAAAACCGCTGCAACACCACAGGCAACTGGTGTTGCCATACTTGTACCGCTAAGATCTTTATACTCATTTTCTGGTAATGTTGAATAGATGTCAACTCCGGGAGCAAAAATATCTACAGTTTTTTTACCATAATTAGAGAAGGTCGCCACTATCTTATCAGCCGGTTGCCAGTTTAACGCACCAACATCTATAAAGTTAGAAGCTGCATCTCCATTTTCGTATTTTTTGCAAGGGTAATGTACCACTTCATCAATATCTGTGTGATCGTTTCCGGCAGCATGCATTAATAATACACCTTTGCTTTCTGCGTATTTTACGGCATCGTCTACCACTTTTTTGTCCCAGCTATATTTTTTACCAAAACTCATATTTAAAATTGTAGCACCATTATCTACAGCATATCTGATAGCGTTAGCAACATCTTTATCACGTTCATCTCCGTTTGGTACACAGCGAATAGCCATGATCCTAACATCCGCCGCAACACCATCCATACCTTTGCCATTTTTTCGTGAAGCGCCTATTATACCGGCCACATGCGTACCGTGCGTACTACCGGGGCCTTTACAATCTGGGTTACCATAATATTTTTCATAAGAGTTGTTATAATCATCACCCACAATACTACGCGGATCATAGTCCAGGTTCAATCCTACTTCAACATAAGGTTTAAAATGATCGTAACCTTCTTTTAGTCCTGTAATACACCCATCAAGGTTATTGCCTTGTCCGTTTTTCATCATTGCTCCGGCTACCAGTTTCATTTGCTTGTCCGACCTTTCTTTAGGTTCAAAATTCTGCAATAGCTTTGCGTCTATTGTATCAGCACCCAATTGGCTTTTTGCATTTTTATTTAATGCTGTTAGACCTTCATACAAAAACTTTAGCTGGTTATAAGGGCCTTCAAATTTATCTTTTGTTTTAGCAAAGTCTTCTTTAAGAACCTGGTAAAAAGCAAAGTCTTTTTTATCTTCTTTTGACGTAAAATCTGCTTCAGTCTTTCCGTCAAATTTTGGTTTCATTTTACGCATTAAACGTGTGATCTCAAGATTATCAGCATCTACATTTTTCCCATCCCTGCCACCAATAAAATTCCATCCATGAATATCATCTATGTAACCGTTCTTGTCATCATCAATGCCATTGCCGGCAATTTCGTTTGGATTTACCCACATGACATCTTTAAGGTCTTCGTGATTGTAATCCACACCACTATCAATAACACCTACAATAACCGTTGTAGATTTCTTATCTTTAAGTAATTCCTGATAAGTTCTCTCGGTACTAACGCCATTTATTTTGTCGTTAGTAGGATCCATATTAAACCAATTGTCAGGGCGTTTCTCCTGCGCATTAAAGAATAAAGTGGAGAGGAGGGCAACGGATAAAAAAAATTGTTTCATTTAAGATATAATTAAGGTTAAACAAAGATATAATTTACATTGAGGAATAATGGATCGTTTAACAACATTTTTAGTAAAATACCCCCAAACGGGGGAATAAAAAAACCCTTTCCGGTTGCGGAAAGGGTTTAATTTTTTGTAACGAATTACAGATTATTTTTTTTCGTCTGCATTTGTTTCAGCAGAAGCTTCAGCTTTCTTTTTGCAGCAAGATTTTTCGCCTTTATTACAGGTTTCTTTTTTCTCACCGGCACAAGCTTTACCTTCGCCTTTTTTGCAACATTCTTTTTTTGCTTTTTTATCTTTGTCGTCACCTTCTTTATTGTTGGCAACAGCAGTGCTTCCTAATAAACCGGCGAAAGCTGCCATTAAAAATAATTTTTTCATTGTCTGGATTTTTAACGAGTTAATACTGTAAATATAGGACATTTAATTCAGTTTAAAAGTTAAAATTCACCAAATTAATAACAGTCTGTATTGATTTAGCTATTCATGTGCTACGCAAGATCTACCACGTCTAATATTACCAAAAGCGCATATACAACGCCTAAAACCCAGGTAAAATCAAGTATAAGGGTGATAATAAAATTAAGGGTAACCTTCTTGCCATCATGTAAATAAACCGGAATAAGGTTAATGAATGGAAAAAAACATAAAATAACCATTAATACAAAATTAGCATCACTTGATCCTTTTTTTTGCAAATCCTTATTAAAGGGTTGTTCTTTTGCAACAACTTTAAAGTGGGGTTTTGATGTGAATTGTTCTTTAGTTTTAGCCGAAGCAGTAATGTTTGACGCTGCGTGTTTTGAAGCAACTTTTTTTATTAAAACGGTCTCATTATTTGTAAATACTAATACCGGCTCATTTTTAATTTCAATAGCAGAAGTAGATTCAACAGGAAGAACTGAGTTCTTTTTGTTTAAATGTTTTGCAACAACTTCTTTCTGCCCATTTTCTTTTTTGCCTGACGAATTGTTCTTTGACGAAGCAAAATAATAACCCTTTGTGTATTTACGTTTGGTTAAACTGAATTTATTAGCGCATGAGCTAAGAAAAATAACAGCAATTAGTGAAAAAATAATTTTGTTTATCATAGTTGTTTTTTTGTTTAAATGTATAATGAAAAAGTTGATCTACAAATTTTATTTTTGAAAATAAGCCGTAATGGCAAAGTGATCAGTAAACGTTTCGTCGTTTCGCTTATAATTGAGGCATTTAAATCTTTTGTCGTGTAAAATATAATCTATTCTAAATTGGGGCCACTTGCCTGCATAGGTCATACCAAACCCTCTGCCTTTTTCAACAAAGGCATCGCGTAATTGTTTAGAAAGCTGCTGATAGGAGTATGATGCAGGTGTATCATTAAAATCGCCACACAAAATTATTTTATACCTGCAGGTTTTCATATGTGTAACTACCATATCAACTTGTTTGGTGCGTTTTGTAAAGGCTCGTTTTAAACGCCTTAAAATATTTTTACTGTTCTCCACCTCATCTTCCGCATTCTTTTCTGAGATCACATCATCTAAGAACTTATTATCGCCCTTACTAAAGCTGATGGATTGGAAATGTACATTGTAAACCCTCACCGTATCTTTATTAATTATAAGATCGGAAAATATACAAATGTTGTTCGAACGCGTTTTAAAGATGATCTTGCCTTTGTTAATGATAGGATATTTACTAAAAGTAGCAACGCCCCAATGATCGGTTTCGCGAAGTGTTGTTGTATATTCTGTGTGATGATAGGGCGTATTTAGTAACGAGGTTAAAGTATCAATATTATTATAAGCGTTAAAAACATATGTACTTTCTGAGGTATAAAATTCCTGTAAGCATAAAATATCCGGCTCTATTTCAGAAATGTTGTTTAAGATCCTGTTCCTGTTCTCTTTTTGTTTTTTCCAGTTATAAAGATCAAATAACATGCAATTATATGAAGTAACTTTTATTTGTTTTGATTCTGATTTTGTTGGAGAACTAAATTGAACATACCTGTAGGCGGTTGGTATACTTATGCACAGGGCAATTAAACCAAAGGTAATGGCAGGTTTAAATTGCACCAACCAATAAAAAACAAATAACAGATTTAACAAAAATAAAAAAGGATATGCTAAACCAAAAAAGGCAGGTAACCAAAAGAGTAGGGGTGAAATGTATTTTGCAGCTACTGCAATTAATAAACTTACAATAATAAAATAATGCAGCCACAGCATAATTTTATTGAACAAAGAAAGTTTTCGCTGTTCGCGTAAAGTAACTCTTTCGCGCAACTCCTTAATAGATATTTTTCCGAAAACTGATATGGCGATCTTAGTTTACAGAAGCTAAAGCTTCTTCGATAATTGCATAAGAGCTTAAAATTTCAGGCTTACCGTCAACTATGGCCACATCATGCTCAAAATGCGCACTTGGTTTTCCGTCGGCAGTTATAATTGTCCAGCCGTCTTTTAATTGCTTAATATTTTTAGTTCCAAAATTTATCATAGGTTCAATAGCCAAAACCATTCCCTCTTTTAATTTAGGGCCATCGCCACGTTTACCGTAATTAGGAACTTCCGGCTCTTCGTGTAAATTTTTTCCAAGACCATGTCCCACCAATTCCCTCACAACACCAAAACCATTTTTTTCGGCATGTTGTTGTATGGCAAAACTAATATCACCCACACGGTTACCACTTACCATTTGCTCTATTCCCAAATACAAACTTTCTTTTGTAACGTCAATTAATTTTTGCAGCTCGGGTTTTATTTCGCCCACAGCAAAGGTGTAGGCGTGATCGCCATAATAACCATTCTTTTTTACGCCACAATCAACCGAAATAATATCACCTTCTATTAAAGGCTTTTTAGTTGGAATGCCATGTACAACAGCGTCGTTAATAGAAATGCAGAGTGTAGCGGGAAATGGATTGCTTTTGTGGCCATACCCTTTAAATGCGGGCACGCCGCCATTATCGCGAATAAATTCTTCGGCCAGTTTGTCCAGATTGGCGGGCTCAACACCTGGCTTAACTTCCCGGGCAATAATAGCCAATGTGCGCGACACCATCAGGGCCGACTCGCGCATTAATTCAATTTCTTCGCGTGTTTTTAAATAGATCATTTTGAACCGAATAATTTTTTTAAAATAGAACCTTCGCTTTTTTTAAAGTTGTTGTGGGCTTCAGCGTTTTTTAACTGGTGTGCAAATTCGCCACCTTCCGGATGCAAGGTTTGCCACACTTCGCTCCAGCCAATAAATCCGCCAATAGCGCGGTCGTCAATAAACACATCTGCGTTTACTTTTCGTGCAATTTTCTCAGTTGTTTCTTCTTCCGGATAATTTCTATTTACCGCGTAAAACTCTACACCATTTTTTTTACAATATTCTACAGCCTCATCTAAAAGATGACCTGTTCTAATGGTCCACAAAATTAATTTATGTCCTTTTTTTTGTAAAGCCTTAAGCGTTGCAAATGCAAATAACATTTCTTTACCAATTGCAGGATGTTTATGTTCTACAATGGTTCCGTCAAAATCAACCGCTATTACTTTACTATCTCCGCTTAAAAATTGTTGTTGCATGATTATAAGTTTTTAGCTGAAATTAATTTTAGATCATTATCTAATTCATATAACCTTGGCTGACCTGTACCGATTTCAAATTCAAGGATCTGTTCAGGCGTCATTTTCTCTAAATACATAATTAATGCTCGCAAACTATTACCATGTGCTGCAATTACAACATTTTTCCCTGCTTTTAGTTTAGGAATTATTTCAGCCTCAAAATAGGGGATAACGCGTGCAGCTGTATCCTTTAAACTTTCGCCGTTTGGAGGCGGTACATCAAAACTCCTGCGCCAGATCTTAACCTGCTCAGGACCATACTTTTTCTCAGTTTCGGTCTTATCTAAACCCTGCAGATCGCCATACATGCGCTCGTTTAAAGCTTTATGAAAAAAGGGTATCAAAGGCGGATGACCTGCTGTTTCTAATGCGATTGCTAATGTGTTTTGCGCGCGTTTTAATGCAGATGCATACGCGTAATCAAACCGAAAGCCTTTTATTTTAGAGCCTGCGTTCTTCGCTTCTTCAATTCCTTTTGGGGTAAGATCAACATCTACCCAACCGGTAAATTTGTTCTCTAAATTCCAGGTACTTTGTCCGTGACGGAAAATAACTAATTGTGCCATAATAAGGCATAAATATACTACAAAATTGATTTTTTGAGAAAGGAAATTTTATTTAGTTATTACACAAACGCACCTAAAGCCAAGCCAGGCTGTTGGGCCTGTGTAGGTTATTTCTTTCCCTGCATGGCATTCTTCTGATAGATTTCTCCAGCTGCCTCCTTTTGAAACACCTTTTTCGCTCACCATTTCGGCTACATTGCCATAGATATTAAACAATCCAAAAAGATTTTTCTCAAATGAATATACTTTTGCAGTAACATCCGGATACGATTTATGCTCCTCATAATATTTTCTAGAAATGCTGTCGCTCATCCAACGGTGATTGAATGCCACTTCACCTTTTTTATTTAATGCTGAATTTAAATAAAATGGAGGTACGCTGCTTAATAATTCCCATTCTGCTTTTGTAGGCAAGCGGTATTCGATATTAATTTCTTTTTTATTTTTAATAGAATAAAATGTTTTTACGCGATCTGTTCTCCATTTACAAAACTCAATAACTTGTTCATACGAAACACCCAATACAGGGTGATCTTTGTAAGCCACATGACGGTAATAATACTTTACATAAGGCTCGTTGTCAGATATCTTTTGTCTCCACACCAAAGTATCTGGAAGCATTGCCAAATGTTCTTTTGAGCCTTTTCCATATTTTGATATGGTCCAGAACTCATACTCTAACCAAGAAAAATTAGAAACCTCGGTTTCATCAGCAAAAAAAGTTTCGGTTATTTGTGCCGTTCCGGGAGGAATGAATTTCTTTTCTTTTTTAATTGAGAATGAAAATGAAAGCGCAACAATAACAAAAAGAATATATTTTTTATTTATCATATTTCGAGGGCTTTTTTAAAGTCAACTAAATTATCTGCATTATCGGGCAACTCGGTAACAGTAAATCTATTACTGTCTTTATTAGTTGTTGCTTTAAACTGATCTTTATTGCAAATAAATAATTTATTATTCCTGAAAATGCAAAGAGAATAGTTGTTTGAAGGTTCGTAAGTTATCTTAAATCCCTCTTTAAATGCAATATTGTAAACTACTTTGGTATTATGATCGATCATATATAAGATGTCAGGATTTACCGGTAAACTTTGATCATTTACAGCAAACATGGGCGTTATGGTTTTACCGGTTGGTTCGCTGTGCGGACAATCTGAATTAAAGATACCAAATGATGAGATGCTGAAAAGGCGTGTGGCCTTGGTTTGCAGGCTCATGGCATTAAAGTTGGACGCTAGTTGATTTTGTTCTTTTTGTTTAAACTCTGCAATTAATTTGGCGCGTTGTTTATCAAATTCTTCCTGCTTCAATTTAATTTCGGCCAGGTAAGCTTTTTGTTTGGCTTCCATTTCAGCCATTAAACGTTTTTCTTCAACTTGTTTTTTCTCAACAAGATTTTCGTAATCTTTAAACTTTTGCTCGTATTTTTTTTCTGCTTTTGCAAGATCGTTACCGGTGAGGGTAGGGTACACGACTAATTTTTCAACCTGTTTGCGATAAGTAAGTGTAAGTAAATAATTTTTTCCTTTAACCGGACCTTCGCTTACTTTTACATCGCTCCAGGTAATTTCGTGCATTTCCTGGCGGTAATTTTTATTCTCGGGGCCAACTTCAAAAATAACATTGTCAAAAGCAGCAAGTTCCGGGAACTCTTTATAACTGCCTTCTAAATAAAACGTTGGTCTACCGGGTGTTGGTTTATTTATTTTGGCCGGTTCTTTGGCTTTGGGTATTGCGTCTATCTTCTTTGTGTACACAAATTTTACGCTGTCTATTTTTTTAGGAATAACAACTTCTATTTGATTCTTTAAATTTTGAAGTTTAGGGTTGGCCTCAATATCATTTGGTTTTTCGTGCGATTTGCCCTGTGTTTTTAATATACTCAGCTTATCGTCTTTTTTAAGATACTGCCAGTTCTTAGCAACAGTATCTAAATAATATTGATTGAATTTATTTTCCGAATTAGCAGAAGCTAATTCAACTTCTACTTTTTTATCCTTCTTTATAAAAACAGGTTCGCCGTTCTGCGATCCTTTAATATCAAACATGCCGGCACTTTCTAAAGTGTATTTTTTTCCGGCACTGTCGTAGGCCATTGGAATGCCAGAAGCAATAATATCTGCTGCATCATGAAACTCGCGGTATTCAATCGTTACATCACCAATAATATCTTTGCCATTCTTATCAATAAAAGTATTTACCGGTACTTTTATTTTTGACGAAGTAGGGTGTTTTATTTCACCGCCTTTTGCGTTATTTATTTTATAAGAAGTGTAATTTACTTTTAATTTTGGCGAAGGCTCGCTAATAAAATTCTTTTTTGTTGGGATATTTTGTTTGTTGTTGTTTTGAGTAATTACTGTTTCATGCGTTGTGTTTTGTTTTGATTCGTTTTTAAATAAAGCTAAATAACTAATGGTGCAAATAACAGTGATGCCTGCTATTACGGCCGAGTATCGGACTTTTTTGCTCTTCCACCAACTTTTATCGTGTTTGGCTTTGTTTAAACTTTGTTGTTTGAATTGTTTTACGAGTTGCTCAAAATTCTGGTGTTTTTTAATCTCCTCATCACTGATCTTAGGGCGGTCTATATTAAATTTTGGTTCCATACTACAATTTTAATTTACTCATCGATTTTTTTAACTTCTCTATAATCCTGTACATTCTAACTTTGGCGTTAACCTCTGTAATATCTAATATCTCAGCAATCTCTTTAAAGGGTCTTTTTTCAAAGAATCTGAATTCAACCATTTGCAGGTCGTCAGCATCTAATTCTAAAAGCAATTTTTTAATTGCCGGGATGTATTCTTCAAAAAATGGTTCATCATGCTCTTCACAAATGTATTTAAGGTCGCCAATATCTGCATTAACAGCACGGCGGTCTTTTTGCGTGCGAAACATTTGCATCATTTCGTTATGTGCAATACGATATAACCAGCTTGCAAACGGTACACCTTTAAACTGGTAATTTGGAAGGTTGGTAAGTGCTTTTAAAAATACCTGACCGGTAAGATCAAAGGCAGTGTCTTTATCTTCCATACGTTGGTACAGATAATTAAAGATCTGTTTGTAGTATTTATTATAAAGCGGACCAAAACGTTCGGGGTTTTGTTTTGCGGCTTCAATAATAATTAACTCCTCATTAATTTGCTCGTTCGTATGATGAAAATGCGGGTTAATTGCCATAAAAGCTAATTGTTTTTAAACACTTACTTCTTATAAGGGAAAAATCCCTTTAGGGTTACGCCAGAATGTCAAATAACTTTAAGATTATAATTAAGTAATTGATAATCAGTTACAAAAAATTTAGTTAAAATGAGTGAAAAGTATTTAATTCTGGGTGAAAGTGTATTCTGAATGAGTGAATAGATTAATTTTTGGGCGGAACGATATCGGGAATTTGCTTTTGGAATTGCATTTTTCAACTATTCACAAAAAAAGGCCGCGGAAACTGAGAATAAACTACCAGATATAAAACCCTGAATGCCAACCGGACTTTATTTAGTAAATTCACACAAAGTCAACCTTTTAAAATAGCATGTGAATTAATGAGAAATTGGATCATTTACTTAGTTTTTTGTTTGTTTTCTTTTAAAGCTCTTTCACAGAATTTTAATTATGATATTCACTCTGAATTCAATTCTGTGCAGGCAAATATGCTCCTTCATAAGAATAATCTTTACTTTACTTCTAAGCGTCACCAGTCAGGGAGCTCACAAATACTGGATTTTTATTCTTACACAAAAGCCGGGGCATTTAGGTTTAAAAAATCTATTGCACTTTCAGAAGGGCATGATGTTGCAAAACTAATTGTTACTAACGACAGCAACATAGCATTTTTTGGACAGTATTATATATGTGACGTAGCCACTCAATATCCTTTTCTAATAAAAACAGATACTAATGGTCAGGTATTGCTTTCTAAAACCTTTACTGCTTCTCCAATGGTGAACAATGTAATTATAGATGGGTGTCAGCTATCAAATAACAATTATTATTTTATAAGTAAAAGTAGGATATTCAATATCAACTCACTTGGTAATTATGTGAGTGCTAGCAATGTTTTCGACACATTATCGTCGATAACACAAAACAATAATGGAAACAATTTATTAATAAATGCCACCTCTCCTTTTTTTAACCAAGCAGTGAGTATTTATAAACTTACACCTTCATTAGCTATAAGTAATAGTTACACAACTTCAAATCGCTATAAAAAAATCATTCAAAATAAGGGGAGTTATTTTGGACTCACCAACCAGGGTTATGTTGAAAAACTCGACACCACATTTCAAGTAACCGGCAACACAATGGTTCTTCAGAATTTCTCATCGGGTAATAGTATTACAGACTTTATAGTAAATCAAGATACTGTTTATGCAGTTGGGTATAAAAATAATTATACTTCCAGCATGCTGGTCCGTGCGGACACCAATCTTGTTTTAATAAGTAATAACCAGAATAATTCGCCAAAACATTTGTCAAAAAGTATTTCCGTGAACAATTCCAGCGCTTTTATACTTGCTGATGATAATGATATTATACCACATATTTCATTAACATCTGTCCCAAAAAACAGCATGTATTCTTTTAACAACAACATTAAACTTAGTCCTGTTGCAATTGATAGCTCTTTTGCAATTAACACCTATAGTTATTCCAATGGAGGGGAATTTATAGATATTAAGTTTAAAGCTACAATTAAGAATATGAGTAACGTACAATTAAATTCGTTTTATCTAACTGCAAATTTAGGCTCGTTCTCAGGTTATTGTTATAAAAAACTGTTTCATAAAAATTTTAACGGCCTTTCAATCGCACCGGGAGATTCAATAACTGTTTCAACAGATTCGATAATAGGACTTTTAACAACATATTATTTTCCAAACTATGTTACACTTTCTAATATATGTTTTGTTGTTACCGCCCCTAACGGTCAAAATGATTTAGATGCAACTGACAATACAAGTTGTCCCGGAATTGTTGTCAATCCAACCGGTATTCGTCAAAACAACAATGCTATAACGGAACTAAGTATTTATCCTAACCCTGTAAACGATATATTAACAATAGTTAATGATGGCAACTTTGGTTTTACTGATGGGCAGATCATAAATAATGTAGGACAAGTTGTTGAAGAGTTTAATTTGAACTTTAATAATAAGGAATCACAAATTGCCTTAACCGGTCTACCAAATGGTGTTTATTCTTTAAATCTTAAAACCATTGAAAACGTTATTGTCAATAAACGTTTAATAATTGCACGTTAAGTAATTTTCAACTATTCACAAAAAAAGGCCGCTGATTGCTCAGCGGCCTTTCTTAATGAGAACCTAACCCAAATTCTCATTCATCATTTTTTAATATTGAAACGTGTCCGGTCAAATCGTGGCTTTTGTTAAAAATATCAACCACATTTATTTTCCATACATATACATCTTGTTTAATCGGTTCGTCACTTCCTCTAGTATGACCATCCCATTTGTTATTCATATCGTTTGCTTCAAATAGTAAGTGTCCCCAACGATCGTAGATCTGGATAGTGAATTTATTGATATTGTATCCCTGTGCTGTAAATCCATCATTTAAGCCATCCCCATTTGGTGTAAAAGTGTTTGGCACATATACCTGCCATGATGGTTTAACTTTAATTATTCTGGAAGTTGTGTCTTTGCAACCAAATTGATTGGTTACAACCTGGAATACAACCGGTACAGTTTTTTCAACGTTTTTAAAGGTGTAATTAAAATTCTCAACACCAAAACTTGAACCGTCGTTAATATAATAACTTGTTGCTACAGCGCCTGAAGCGTTGGTGCTTATGTGGCCTGATGGGTCTAACTCATCTACTTCTTCTGGTTCAATTTTAAAATCTGCAATTGGCGAAGGATGAATGATCACATAATTTGGTTCAACTAAGGTACTTATACAACCGCTATCGCTTACTAATTTTAAAGTAACAGCGTAGTTACCGGTTGAGTAACAATGTGTAGGAGTTGTACCATAATAAGGTAAACTGCCATCGCCAAATTGCCATTGGTAAGTGCTAATTTGTCCGTTTGAGATTGTAGAAGAGTTTGTGAAACTAACACATAAGCCTGTACAGCCGGTTCTGTTTTGTGCTGCAAAAGCAGGAACCGGTTTTGGATTCACATACACTGATTTTGATTGTACATTAACACAGCCATGTACCGTTTGTACTTCTAATTTTACTAAATAAGTGCCGCTTGCTGTGTAAGTTAATTGCGGACTATGAATTAGATTGTCAATTGTATTATCACCGTTAAAATCCCATTGGTTACTAATGATCGGGCCATCAGCCGAAGTAGAGAAATTATTGAATTTGGTAACATCGCCTAAACAAGTTGATCTGGTTGAGAAATTTGCAACCGGGTTAGCGTGAACTACTACGGGGTTAATTTTTGAAGAAGCGCATTGGTAATTACTAACGGCTTGTAGTTTGGTGTTAAAATTGCCATAAGCAGGATAAACAACCGATGGGTTTACAGAGATAGTATCATCCCAGATACCATCATTTTGAAAATCCCAACGCCATTTGGTAATATTGCCACCACTTATAATAGTTGTGTTATTAAATTGTGTGGTTTGATTCAGACAAGCATTATTAGCACTAAAGTTAACGTTTGGTAAGTTGTAGATACTAACCATAGCAGTGTGTGTGGTAGTGCAATTAAAATTTGAAGTAGCGGTTAATTGTACTATATAGTTACTTGGTAAACTATAATTTACCTGTGGGTTGGTTAATGATGAGCTTTGTGTGTTACCAAAATTCCAAACATAAGAAGCAATTGAGTTTCCGGCTGCTATGCTGGTTAAATTGGTAAATGTAGAAACTGTACCAAAACACTGGTTGTTAGATGCAAATGAAGTTGTTGGAACAGCATTAACGATAACTGTTTTTGTAAAACTATTTATACAATTAAAATTGCTTATTGCCTGTAAACTTACATTATATGAGCCAACTCCCTGGTAAATGCAGTTTGGATTTGGTAAAGTTGAACCAGGATTAGCTGTATTGTTAAAGTTCCAAATGTAGTTGGTGATATTACCTGAAGAAATTACACTATTGTTTGTGAAAAATGTTGGTGCCCCTAAACAAGCATCGTTATTAACGAATGAAACAATTGGTAAAGGATGGATCACAACATTAGCTGTAAAGTTTGAAACACAGTTTTGATTGCTTGTAGCAATTAACGAAACAGGGAAAGTACCACTTGATGCATAATTAAAAGTAGGATTAGCTAAAGTAGAAGTATTATTATTTCCGAAATTCCATAAGTAAGAACTAATAGCACCCGTTGGTATAGTAGATGAATTTGTAAAGTTAACAGCAGAATTTTGACAGGTTGCCGGAGCTGTAAAGTTAGCATTAGGAAAAGGATAGATAGCGAGGTTTTGAGAAGCAGTATCGCTGCAACCAAAATTTGAAATAGCTATTAGACTTACCGAATAATTTCCTGGTCCTGCAAAAGTATGTATAGGATTTTGAGCCGATACAGTTGGTGTTGTTCCAAAATTCCAGATATAATTTGTAATAAGACCATTACTGATGCTTGATGTACTTGAAAAAGAGTATTGTGTAGCACAAGCGTTTGGCGATAAACTGTTGAATGAAACAACTGGTTTTGGATGATTCGTTAAGGTATAAGTAAACTCAGGGCCAGTGCAACCTGTTACTAAAGTAGTTTGGCAAGTGTAAACACCCGGAGCCGATACATTAACACAAGGGGTTGTGTTATTTAAAAGCCCCGGGCCATTCCAGGTGTAAGTACCAAAACCGTTTGGTGCACAAAAATTGGTACTTGTGCCGGCACAAATGGTATCTGCCGACCCTTTAATGAAGGATACGCAGCTGCCGTCAATGTAAGCGTAACCGTAGTGTCCGCCCAAAGCGCAGTCATATGTGCTAAAACGTATGGTAACGTTTTGTCCAATGTAATTTGTAAGATCTACAATTACATTTGTCCATGGTTTATAAACTACACCGGCCAAATTTGGTGAGTTAAAAAAACCTGGAATGTTTCCGCCCGCTGATACATTATAAAAGGTACAAGGAATTTGTACACCTAAACTGTCTAACATTTCAATCTGGAAAGCCGGCTGCTCTGCTTGTGTGTGGCCGGGATCCTGAAATACTACAGCATAACGGTAAGTAAAATTAGCGTTTGCTGCGCTAACCATAAAAGTTTGTTCAATTCTATCGGCTTGACCACCGGTAACGTTATTACCAATGCGCAAAGAAAAATTTCCACCGGTTGCAACAACAGGAAAACCACCGGCAGGATCTATTCCAGCTCCTTGCATAATGGTTTGCTGACCACCTGGGTTTGGGCAGCAGCCTAAAGGGTTAAATAATGGATGAAAGCCCGAAGTAGGGTTCCAGCCACTTATATTACCACTTTCAAAATCGATGTTAACACACGGGCCTGCAAGGGTGTTGTATGGGTTTTGTGGTACTATTGGTTTTTGTTGTGTGTGTTCAACCGGAAGGGGTGTGTTGAACTTTTGATGAGAAGAGATGAATTCTTTTCTATCGGTCGCATTAAGATTTAACTTATCTGCGTAGGTATTCCAGAAAGAGTAATTAAATGTAGAAGGTGTTTCATGCGTTGGTACTTTTTTTGTTTGGCCGTATATTATTGTCTGAACAATAACGCCAAGCAGGGCGATAAGGTAAAGTTTTGTTTTCATGACAATGAGATTTTAGTGGTTGGGTTAGTGTTTTGATTGATGTTTTCATGCTTTCGTTTTAAAGTTTATTTTTTAATTTTTTTAGTAGAGGTTAATAATTATCCATCCAAATGCTTTGGTATTATTGGCTTTTAGTGGAAGAGGACTTACAATTATATTCTACGGAAAGAAATCAGAAAGGTTGTGTTTGGTTACTAACAAAATTCTGTTAATTAGCGTTAATTAGGCCGAAATGTTGAATTGACAAGGGTTACAAGAGGTGATGTTTTTTATTTTCCTAAATTTTTAGATGAAAATAACAGTGGTAATAAATTTGAAACGGATGGACTGATAAAAACTTCGCCACTTTCGCCACTCATTATTATACGTATGGGTGATTCAAATTTTATTTCAAACTCTGCCATTGCTTGTCGGCAAGCACCACAGGGCGGCACTGGGATATTAATAAGCATATCTTTTGTTTTTGCGGAAATAGCAACTGCAATAATTTTTTTTGTTGGATGTTGTGATGATGCATAAAAAAAAGCAACACGTTCGGCACATAAACCCGATGGGTAGGCAGCATTTTCCTGGTTATTGCCGGTTATTACAGTTCCATCTTCTAACAGAACAGCAGCGCCAACATTAAAGTTAGAATACGGGGCATACGCATTTTTCAATACATCTTTTGCTTTAATCAAAAGCTCCTTATCTGCTTTATTTAAACTTTCAACAGAATCGTAAACATCGTAAGTATAATTTCCTGTAATTTGTTTTGACATATTAAAATGTATTTAAAGTAAAGGTTTAACTAATTTCTTTTGCAGCTTGTTCTCCAACTAAACTTCCAATTGCAACACCCATACCGCCCATTCTTACAGCTGCTAAAACATTTGGTTGTACAAGTTTTATAATAGGTTTTTTCTCACTCCCAACACCCATAATTCCACTCCAGCGATGATCAATTTCAAAGGGAGTTTCCGGTAAGATCATTTCTTTAAGTAATTTATCTAAATACTTCTGTATCTTATTGTTAAGTTCTATTTCTGTAGTTGTTTCGCCTTTAATATCGAGGTTACGGCCGCCTCCAAATAAGATCCTATTATCAATATTTCTAAAATAATAATAACCTTCTTTGTAATGAAAAGTTCCTTTGATCTTTAAATTTTTTATTGGCTTTGTAATTAAAACCTGTGCTCTTGCCGGTTGCACATCAGGCAGATTTAATAATTGTTTTGCAAAACCATTTGTAGCAACTACCACTTTTGTTGCTTTAAATACACCAAGATCACTTAATAATTCTACTGAATTCTTTAAGCTTTTTATTTTATTTATTGAAATAGTATTCAAAATAATTATTCCCATATCATGCGCCAGAGCAATAAGATTGGCCATCATAAGGCTTGTATCTATTTGTCCTTCGTATTGGTTTTTGATAATGCCATTAATATTTTTAAAATAAAGATTTTTTGGCGCCACTATTGAATAACAATTTTTAAGACCAAGCGTTTTTTTTATTTTTTTATTTAATGTGTCTATTTTTTCAGAACATGCACCAAAACTTTTTTCCTTATCAAACAGCTCAAATCCGCCAAGGGCTTTGTAACCCAGATGCTTGTCTCCAAGTCTTTTTCTTAAAAGTTCAAGGCCTTCCCAACGCATTTCAACAGTTTTCCAAACAGTTTCCTCGGGCATTTTTGTTAAGTCGTCTAATAATTCACTAACGCTTCCGAAGCATGCAAAGCCTGCATTTTTTGTACTTGCACCGCTAGGCAAAATACCTCTTTCTAATATTAAAACACTTGCTTTTTTATTTTTTTGTTTAAAGGAGATTGCCGTACTAAGCCCAACAATGCCGCTTCCAACGACAATAAGATCGTATTTTTTAAAAAGGAATTTATTTTCCCAATAGCTGTGGTTAACAATTTTAGGCATTTACAACAAAATAATTAAGAGTTAATTTGCAAAATTTTTGTAAATTTAGTTTCTGAATTGTGTTACTACAAACTAAGGTATGACTTTAAAGCATATAGTTTATATATTTTTATTGACTACTTTTTCCATGCCCTTTTTTGGTCAGGCACCAGTACCGATACGCTTTGAAGGCAATATTTCTGACGAAAGTATGAATATTGGGGGCGCCACGATCCTTATCACACAGGGCGGCAAGACCGTGAGCAGTGCCATGACAGACGGTGGCGGGAACTATTTTTTCACCCTTCCTTTAGGGGGCGATTATCTGGTAACTGTTTCCAAAGACGGTTATGTATCTAAAAAATTCTCAGTTAGTACTATGGGTGTTCCTCCCGAAAAGGCAACCACAAAATTTGCTGATATAGAAGCCAGTCTATCGCTTTTTAAACGTTACGATGGCGTTGATTATTCCCTGTTAAACCAACCATTAAATAAATATAATTACAATCCAAATAAAGATAATTTTGAATATGACAAGGCTTACCTGGAGCAGATGATTGCTGGGATGCAGAGTATTAAGGAAGCCGAGAAAGCCATAAAAAATAAAGAAAAAGAGAAGGAAGCTAACTACCAGGCTTTGGTAAAATCAGGAGATAAAGCATTCGGAAAAAAAGAGTGGCAAGGTGCGATAGGTAATTACCAGGCAGCACTTGGTGTCAAACCTAATGAGTCATACCCTAAAGAACAAATTGCCAACATCAATAAATTAATTGCTGATGCAGATGCTCAGGCCAAGGCAGACGCTGCGGCTAAAGCAAAGGCCGAAGCTGAAGAAGCAGCTAAGGCAAAAGCCGAAGCTGATGCAAAAGCGAAAGCAGAGGCAGATGCTAAAGCAAAAGCTGCAGCAGAAGCAGCCGCTAAAGCAGCTGCAGAGAAAGCCGCCGCAGATGCCGCAGAAAAAGCCGCCGCAAAGGCTAAAGCAGATGCAGAAGCCGCCGCCAAAGCTAAAGCTGATAAGGAACTGGCAGATAAATTGGCCAAAGAAAAAGCCGAAAAAGAACTAGCAGATAAACTAGCGAAAGAAAAAGCAGATGCTGAAGCAGCAGCTAAAGCAAGAGCAGAAAAAGAATTAGCAGACAAATTAGCAAAAGAAAAAGCCGCCGCAGATGCTGCCGCAAAAGCCGCCGCTGATAAAGCAGCAGCAGAAAAGGCAGCAGCCGATAAAGCCGCTGCAGAAGCCGCGGCCAAAGCTAAAGCAGAAAAAGATCTAGCCGATAAAATTGCGAAAGAAAAAGCTGATGCTGAAGCCAAGGCTAAAGCCGAGGCGGAAGCAAAAGCCAAAGCAGATAAAGAATTAGCGGATAAAGTTGCTAAAGATAAAGCTGATGCAGAAGCAAAAGCCGCTGCAGAAGCCGCGGCCAAAGCCAAAGCAGATAAAGAACTTGCCGACAAAATTGCTAAAGATAAAGCATTAGCAGAAGAAGCAGCTAAAAAGGCTGCTGAGGAAGCTGCCGCTAAAGCCAAAGCTGAGGCGGATGCCGCCGCTAAGGCAGCAGCAGAAAAAGCAGCAGCAGAAAAAGCCAAAGCCGATAAACTTGCCGCGGATAAAGCAGCCATAGAAGCAAAAGCCAAAACCGAAGCTGAGGCTGCTGCCAAAGCCAAAGCAGATGCGGAAGCAGCAGCGAAAGCAAAAGCTGAAAAAGATAAAGCTGACGCGGAAGCGAAAACAAAAGCAGAAATGGAAGCTGCTGCTAAAAAAGCAGCGGATGAATTAGCAGCAGCAAAAGCTAAGGCAGACAAGGAACTTGCTGATAAAGCAGCAAAAGATAAAGCGGATGCCGAAGCTAAAGCAAAAGCCGAAAAAGATCTTGCCGATAAGGCAGCGAAGGATAAAGCGGATGCAGAAGCCAAAGCCAAAGCAGAAGCAGATGCTAAAGCTAAAGCAGAAAAAGACCTGGCAGATAAAATAGCAAAAGATAAAGCCGATGCAGAAGCTAAGGCTAAAGCAGAATTAGATGCCGCAGCAAAAAAAGCAGCCGATGAATTAGCAGCAGCAAAAGCAAAGGGGGATAAAGAACTTGCAGACAAATTAGCCAAGGAAAAAGCAGAAGCGGATGCTAAAGCAAAAGCCGAAAAAGAACTTGCGGATAAATTAGCAAAAGAAAAAGCTGCCGCAGACGCTAAAGCGAAAGCAGAAGCTGATGCCGCAGCAAAAAAGGCAGCCGACGAATTAGCTGCAGCAAAAGCAAAAGGGGATAAAGAATTGGCAGATAAACTTGCTAAAGAAAAAGCTGCCGCTGATGCAAAAGCTAAAGCGGATAAAGAATTGGCCGACAAATTAGCAAAAGAAAAAGCCGCAGCTGATGCCGCCGCTGCAGCAAAAGCTAAGGCTGATAAAGAATTGGCAGATAAGTTGGCGAAAGAAAAAGCTTTAGCAACAAACACTGTTGCAGCTGTGCCAACCGACACAAAATATAAAGATGCGATAAAAAGTGCTGATGGATTTTTTACAACAAAAGATTTTATGAACGCCAAAAAATATTACGAAGAAGCGCTTACCCACAAAGGTGGCGATGTTTACGCCAAGGTAAGATTGGTTGAATGTGAAAAATTAATTAACTCTGATCAAAACCAGGGAGCCGACAGGATAAAACAATTACTGAGTAAATACCAGCCCGGTGTTACTGAAGAAACCATTACCGGAACCGGCGTTGTTATTATTCAACGTGTTGTGGTAAAAGAACAAATGGCATGGGTATATCAAAAGAAGATCTTTAGTTGGGGTGGTATTTCTTATTTCAGGGACAGTAACCCAATTACCGAAAGTACTTTTGAAATAGAAACAAAACCTTAAATAGTTTATGACAGTTCTACCAGCCTTTATGGCCGAAGATATCCATTGCTGCGCTTGTGGAAATAACGATAAAAATAAATTCCACGTAAAATACCAAAAAGAAAAATTTGCTGTTGTTACCTGCGATATTTGTTCTCTCCATTTTATTCCTCCTTACTATCGCAAACAAATAGAATACACTCAATACAAGAATGCCGACGTTACCGCTGCTGTGCGCGCCGGGAATAATTGGATAAAAGTACAACGCCATAAACTGCGTTTTAAATTCATTCAAAAATTTATTAAGTCGGGTAAGTTATTTGACCTTGGTGCCGGTTGGGGACACTTTATGCTTGCGGGTAAAGAATTGGGGTATGATGTGTATGGTGTAGAGATATCGGAACAACCTTATCTGTATTGTGTGAACGACCTTAAATTACCGGTTGATCATATTGATTTTTTTGAAATGGACGAATCAAAAAAATTTGATATCATAACTATGTGGGATGTTTTAGAGCATATTGATAAAGCAGATGAATTTCTTGCAAAGTGTAATAAACTAACAAAACCCGGTGGTTACCTGGTGTTGCAGGTACCTCAAATTGACAGTTATTTTGCTAAGCGCCATAAGGATAACTGGAAGATGATGGGGCTTGACCATGTGAATTATTTTGGAAAGGAAACCATTACACGGATCTTAGCTAATAACGGTTACGAGGTTGTTAAGATAAAATCTTCTTTCGAGATAAAACTATTTATAATGTACACTTTGTTACCATTTATAAAGAAATTTAAAAGCAAGAAAAAACAAACTACAGCACAGGCTAATTCAGGTATTAACGCCGCAGAGCGCCAGCAGTATTTTAATAAATTTACGAGTAAACCTATGTGGCAGTTAAAGCTGTTTGTTTTTATTCACAATATTATTTACAATACCTTATCCGCTTTAAACATAGGCGAAGAGATGATGGTAGCGGCCAGGAAAGTAAAATAACTGATCTTACCTAAAATAAAAAGCCGTGTAAACATAGTCTACACGGCTTTTTATTTTGCAGTTATATTAGTCAATAATAATAACTAAGTATTTAGAAGCGCTCCAAAATTCTTTTGCGTTTATAATTTCAATTTTTTCTACCGGTTTTTCGCCTACTATTTTATAAGAACTGCTAGGGTGGGTAGTAATTATTTTCGCTTTTTTAGCACCAATATTAATAGAGGCTGTTTGTTCGATGTTCACTTTTGTAAAGTATTCTTTATTAAAATCTGATTTTACTTTAGTTGTTTTTCCTAATCCAATAAAACCGCCTTCTTTAGAGATCACATTTTTTTCTTTTAATTCTTTTGAAGTACCAATAGCATAATAAGCCGTATTGATCTCGTCAGTTTTTACAGCAACTTCAGCCTCAACTTCCTGGTAGTTTGTTGTTAAGTTTGATAACTCAATGTTTAAGCCTTCCATTTTAGTTTTTAATTCAGCTATTTCGTTATCTTTTAAGTTAATGCTATTTTGAAGGTTCTCGATCATTTTCTCAAGACCTTCCAGCCTTAAATTACTGTTCTTTAATTTTTTTGATAAAGAGCTGATGCGGTTCTTGTTTTTTGACATTAAGTCGTAAATAGCCTGAATATCTTCTTTTATCTGATCTTCTTTGCTTTTTACATCGCCTTGTGAACTGGTGTTGGAAACGATCTTCTCTTTTTCTTTAATAGCATTTAAATTTTCCTGGATCTCGTTAAAAGAAGAAATAAACTCCTGCATGGCAGCTTCTTTTTCGCTTAATTTACCATTAAGGTCGCCATTAACACTTTGTAGACTATCAGCCAAAGGATTGGCTTCTTTTTCTTTATCACCACAAGAGGTAAAGTTTAAACTTCCAATTGTAAGTAGGATTCCGGCTGCTAAAATTTTAAATAATTTCATCTTTATTGTTTTTTTATTAATTCTTAATCGCCACAAAAGTAACCTAAATAAATAAAAAAAGACGCAAAAAAATGCGTCTTTTAAAGATTTGTTTTTGTTTAATTAACAAAATTCGTCGTAAACAGCTTTTAAATGCTCAGATATTGCCAGGGCATTATGGCCCTCAATATTATGGCGTTCTACAAAATGCACCAATTCGCCATTTTTAAACAATGCAATTGCCGGACTACTTGCCGGATAAGGTGAAAAATGTTTTCTTGCCTGCGATACCGCTTCAACATCAAAACCCGCAAAAACCGTAGTTAAATTGCTTGGTTTTTTAGCATTTTCAAGGCTTTTTTTAACTCCTGGGCGGCAAGCACCTGCTGCGCAACCGCAAACAGAGTTTACAACAACCAGGGTAGTTCCTTCGGCCTTAATAGCTTTATCAACATCTTCAGGACTTGTTAATTCTTTAAAACCTGCCGTTGTTAATTCGGCTTTCATAGGGTTTACAATTGCTTCAGGATACATGATCTTATAATTTTATATTACAAAGGTACACACAAAAATTTGTTTTATCACAGAAGCATGTTAAATGTTATTAAAACGGCCTGTGTAATTATCTTAAATAATACCAATTTTAATGCCGTATAAAATTACAATTCTGCTATATTTGCTATTCAATAAAATTATGCAAAAAATATATTTAATAATAGCATTAATTATCAATATTGCACTTGCAAATGCTCAAAAAAATATGCCTATTCCAGGCTCGGGCAACAATACAACTTACCCGGTTCCTCAATTTATAGAGGAAGTAAAAAGGGTTGGCAACGAAATAGTTATTCCATACAAAAAATACCAGCTTTCAAATGGTTTAACTATTTTAATTCATGAAGATCACAGCGATCCTATATGTTATGTAGATGTTACTTATCACGTGGGTAGCGCCCGCGAACAACAAGGCCGCAGTGGTTTTGCACATTTCTTTGAGCATATGATGTTCCAGGGTTCTAAAAATGTGGCCGATGAAATGCATTTTAAATTAATTACCGAAGCCGGGGGGAATTTAAATGGAAGTACCAATACCGACAGGACAAATTATTTTGAAACAGTACCCAGCAACCAACTTGAAAAAATGCTTTGGCTGGAAGCCGATCGCATGGGTTTTTTATTAGACTCCGTTACACAGAAAAAATTTGAAGTACAACGTGCTACTGTTAAGAATGAGAGAGGCCAGCGTTATGATAACGCACCTTACGGATTAGTAAGCGAAAAAATTGGTGAAGCGTTATATCCTCAGGGCCACCCTTATAGTTGGAGCACCATTGGTTATTTAGTGGATCTGGATAGGGTAGATGTAAATGATCTTAAACGTTTTTACTTGCGCTGGTATGGCCCCAATAATGCAGTTTTAACGGTTGCGGGTGATGTTAATACTGATGAGGTTTTAATTCTTGCACAAAAATATTTCGGAAGTATAGAAGTAGGTCCTGAAGTAAAAAAACAAATAGTTCCTCCGTTTAAACTTGAGGCCAATCGTTATATTTCTTATGAAGATAACATAAAGTTCCCTCTTTTAAATATGACCTATCTTTCTGTTCCAACACATCATAAAGATGAAGCGGCTTTAGAAGTTTTGGCCCAGGTATTAACAGGCTCACAAAGCTCACCTTTTTATAAGGCGTTTATGGAAACCCAAAAAGCGGTTAATATTAACGCCTACCAATTCTCAAGAGAATTAGGCGGACAATTTGCTTTGGTAATAGTGGCAAATGCAGGAGTTGCGTTATCAGAGACCGAAAAAGAAATAAAAAATGTTTTTGCTGCCTGGGAGAAAAAGGGCGTATCAGATGCCGATCTTATAAAATTTAAAGCTTTTTTTGAAAGCGATCTTTACGATAAATTAAGTACAGTGCAAGGTAAAGGTGCCAGCTTAGCGTCTTTTTTTACTTTAGATAAAGATGCTAATTACATTAAGAAAAGGATACAGGCAGTGAAATCTGTAACAAAAGCAGATGTGATGCGCGTTTATAATACCTACATTAAAAACAAACCCTGTGTTGTGCTTAGCTGCTTACCAAAAGAAAAAGGAGATCTAAGAGCACAACCTGATAATTGGAAAATGTATGAACGCTTAATTGAGAAAGAAAGCGAAGAATATAAGAACCTTACTTTTAAAGAACCAAAGGATAATTTTAACCGCGCAATTGTTCCTACTGCCAAACCTGCTGTAGCTATACAGGTTCCAAATTTTTATACTACTAAAATAAAGAATCTTATTCCGGTAATTGGTTTAACAGATAACGAATTTCCTAAAGTGAATGTATTAATTAGTTTTAAAGCCGGACATCTTTTTGAGGCAAAAGAAAAATCAGGTGTTTCTGAATTAATGGCTTCGTTGTTAGATCAAAGCACTTTAAAAACAAGTGCAGAAGCAATTGAAAATAAATTAGACATGCTTGGCTCTTATGTTAATATAAATTCCGGTCAGGAAGATATTACCGTTAATATTGAAACAAGCAAAAAAAACCTGGCAGCTACTTTAAAAATTGTTGAGGAATGTTTGTTTCAACCAAAATTTGACCAGGAAGAATTTGACCTTAAGAAAAAAGGTTTGTTGGATAATATTAATTTCAGGCAAACAAGCGCCCCTGCTTTAGCAGAAGTAACTTTCAGAAAAATACTTTATGGTCCTGATCATGTTTTAGGTTACCCGGGCAATGGGACTGCCGAAACCGTAAACAGTATTACATTGGATGATGTTAAAAATTATTACAAGAATTTAAATTCATCTATAGTTTCGGTGGCTATCAGTGGCGCTGTTACTAAAGCGGAAGTTGAAACAGGTCTTGCTTTTCTATCAAAATTAAAAACTGGCGCAGCTCTTGTGGCAGATAAAACCCCGATTCCGAAAATTGAAAAAACAAAGCTCTATTTTGTAGATAAGAAAAAAGCGGCTCAAAGCGAGATTCGTATTGGTTATATTGCCTTGCCTTACGAGGCTTTGGGTGAATTTTATAAAGCCAGCATTATGAATTTTTCTTTTGCCGATGGTTTTAGCAGTCGGGTAAATTATTCATTACGTGAGGTAAAAGGCTGGACCTATGGTACGCGTTCTGGTTTTTCGGGAACAAAAAATGCTGGGCCTTATTCGATCGAAGGCGGGTTTAAATCAAACACAACGGATAGCGCTCTAACTGAAATATTTAAAGAATTTAAAAATTATACCGCCACAGGCATAACGGATGATGAACTATCTTTTACAAAAAATGCTATTGCTCAAGCCGATGCTTTAAAGTATGAATCACCCGAAAAGAAATTATACTTTATAAAACGTGTTTTGGATTATGGCCTTTCTACTGATTATGTTGCCAAACAAACCGAAATATTAAATAACATTTCAAAGAATGACATAAATGAATTAGCTAAAAAATATTTACCGTATAACAACATGGTAATTGTGGTGGTGGGCGATAAAGCAACCAATCTCGAAAAAGTGAAAAAACTGGGCTTCGACGTGATAGAGGTTGATAGCAATGGAAAAACAATAAATTAATAAGGAATAATTTTCAAATCAAATAAAAGTATTTAAATTAGAACTCTATAAAACAAACAGACATGAACTACGACATCATTGTAATAGGAAGCGGCCCGGGCGGATATGTTGCGGCCATAAGAGCAGCTCAATTAGGATTTAAAACAGCTATTGTTGAACGCGAAAGCCTTGGCGGTATTTGTTTGAACTGGGGTTGTATACCTACCAAAGCATTATTAAAAAGCGCGCAGGTGTTTGAATATTTAAATCATGCGAAGGATTACGGTATTAGTGCCGATAATATTAAAGCCGATTTTGGTGGTGTTGTAAAACGTAGCCGTGATGTGGCCGAAGGAATGAGTAAAGGCATTCAGTTCTTAATGAAAAAAAATAAAATTGATGTTATAATGGGTACCGCAAAAGTTAAAGCGGGAAAAAAAGTAGACGTTACGGCTGATGGTAAAACTACAACCTACGAAGGAAAACATATTATTATTGCTACCGGCGCCCGCTCTCGTCAGTTACCAAATTTACCACAGGATGGTAAAAAAATAATTGGTTATCGCGAAGCAATGGTATTACCAAAATTACCTAAATCATTGGTTGTTGTTGGCAGTGGCGCAATAGGAGTTGAGTTCGCATATTTTTATGCAACTATGGGCACTAAAGTTACTGTGGTAGAGTTTTTACCCAACATTGTGCCGGTTGAAGATGAAGAAGTAAGCAAGCAACTTGAAAAGTCTTTCAAAAAAGTTGGTATTGATATTATGGTTGACTCTTCGGTTGAAAGCGTTGATACAAAAGGCGATGGTTGTAAAGTAAATATTAAAACAAAAACGGGTAATGTAACGTTAGACGCAGAGATCGTTCTTTCTGCTGTAGGTATTGAAGCTAATATTACTGGTTTAGGATTGGAAGAAACAGGTGTTAAAACGGATAAAGGTAAAATACTTACTGATAAATTCTACGCTACTAACGTACCCGGCTATTACGCAATTGGTGATTGTGTTGGCGGACAAGCGTTAGCACACGTGGCAAGCGCAGAAGGAATTACCTGTGTTGAAAAAATTAAAGGTATGCATGTAGATGCAATTGATTATAATAACATACCAGGTTGTACGTATTGTCAACCAGAAATTGCAAGCGTTGGTTTTACAGAAAAGAAAGCAAAAGAAGCAGGATACACAATTAAGGTTGGTAAATTTCCTTTCTCTGCATCCGGTAAAGCAAGTGCATCCGGCGCAAAAGATGGCTTTATAAAAATAATTTTTGATGCTAAATACGGTGAGATACTTGGAGCACACATGATAGGTGCTAATGTAACCGAAATGATAGCGGAGATAGTTGCTTTAAGAAAACTAGAGTCAACCGGACATGAATTAATTAAAACGATTCACCCACATCCAACGATGAGCGAAGCTATTATGGAAGCCGCTGCCGCTGCGTATGGTGAAGTGATCCATTTATAAATTAAATCAATTGTATTTAAACGCCCTGCTGAAAAGTGGGGCGTTTTTTTATTGCACACTATTCTCCTCTAAAGAAATAATCCCCTTATCCGCATCCATCGTCGCATTAATTCCTAAAGGCACCGTTAATTTGTTTTCTATATGTCCTATCATAGCCCCATAAAATGCAGGGATCTTTAAAGGCTGTATATGTTGCAGTATTACTTCGTGAAAGGTAAATGCTTTTAAAGGTTCTTCGGCCAAACATTTGGCGCATTTACCAAAAACGAAACCGCTGATAGAATTTAAAATGCCGCAAAGTTTTAGTTGCGTCAACATCCTGTCAATACTGTAAGGCTCTTCTTTGGCTTCTTCTAAAAATAGAATTTTATTTTTCCACGCGGGTAAGTATACACTACCAATTAAAGACGAAAGCACGGTTAAATTGCCGCCAACCAATTCCCCACTAACTTTACCCGGATGAATTATAAATGGCTTATCTTCAGTTGTAGGATTAATAGGAAAACTAAATGTTTTGCTTGTCATTACCACATTTGTAAAAACAGTTTTTGTAAAATCATTCCAGCCCGAGTTTCCAACCGGTCCGTGAAAAGTAATTAATCCTGTTTTTGTTGTAATAGCAACCAGCAAAGCCGTTATATCGCTAAAACCGATAATGACTTTAGGGTTTTTTTGAATAACATCAAAACTCAGTTTATCTAAAATGCGTGCGCAACCCCAGCCGCCTTTCATGCAAAAGATGCCTTTTACTTTTTTATCGGCAAAGAATTCATTCAATTCATTTGCGCGCAACTCATCTGTTCCAGCAAAATAACCAAATTTTTCCTTCAGCGTTTTTCCAAGTATTACGTTAAAACCAAAACCTTTTAAAATATTAGTGAATGTTTCTATTTGATCGGCATCCCAAACAGCGCCCGCCGGCGAGGTAATGGCAACGGTATCTCCAGCTTTTAAAGCTGGTGGTTTTATTTTTAATGGTGTTAACTGTACTTGCCCAATAGCATCTATTGGGTTAATTAATGTTGCAGCAGTAATTAAACCACTTGCTTTAATAAAATTTCGGCGTGAACTCATAGTTATAATATTAATTTAAAATACTAAATATTATTTACAAACCTCTATTTTCTCACTTTGTAGAACTATGTCTACATGCATTTTCCCAAATTTAATTTATTTATCTATAAAATAACGACAATTCGTAAGGTCTGGCGTTTTTTTTGTTTTAGGTATAAAAATTGAACTCTTTTTAATGACAAGGAAATATTTTATAGCGAAATATTCAAAAACTAACTAAAAAAAGAAATAGATATGGAAACGACAAAAACGGCTACGGCTATTAAAGATCTTATTATCATTAATAACGATCGTTACGAAGGATACAAAACAGCTGCAGAGGAAACTAAAGACGCAGACCTAAAATCATTGTTCACTGATTTTAGTAATCAAAGTAAAGGTTTTTCTTTAGACTTAAGAAAGTTTGTTCCGCCATCAGAAGAGCAACCAGAGAGAGATGAAACAAAGAACAGTGGAAAGTTATTCCGTATCTGGATGGACCTTAAGTCTGCAGTTACAGGTAACGATCGCAAAGCGATCTTATCATCTTGTGAATTTGGCGAAGATAAGGCAAAAGCAACTTACGACGATGTCCTTGAACACACTGAAGATATTCCTAAAGAAGCATTAAGTGTTATCACTAAACAAAGAGCAGCTATACAAAAAGGTCACGATACTGTAAAGTCATTACGTGATAGTATTGCCTAACAATTAAAAAACAGAAATTATGAAAAACGAAAATAACCCGGATCCAAAGGAAAAAATAACCAATAATCCTGATCCGAAAGAAAAAGGTACCAATAACGATCCTGAAAAGAACGACAAAGGGAACAATCCTAAATTACCCGGAAACGATCCTGATCAAACTCCAGAAAAAGAGATCCAGGATCCACCGGTTGCCGATCCCAACAAGGATAAGAATGGGCCCGATAAAAAAGAAATAGGTTTTAATAAATAACCATTTAAATATTTATATATCCGCAAGGGCTCATGAATATTGAGTTTTTGCGGATATTTTTTTCTGGCACAATTTTTTGATTAATTACATTATAAAAAACATATGAAAACAACTATTATTATTTTATTTGCAGCGCTTTGTTCATAACTCGTATTTACAGGTTGTGATCAATATAAAGACAATGAAGACAATAACGCTGCTTTACATCAGGAGATCCTGCCTAAAGGCCGAAAAACAGACCTTGATACAATAACCAGGAGGTCTGAAGGTGAAACTCATTCTGTTACTAATCCTAAATAATTTAAATCATGAAAAAGTTAACATTAATATTAGCGTTTGCAACAGGATCTATAGTTTCCTTTTCGCAAAACAACAATTCCATTATTCCACCAGATCCTATTGAGCAATCAAAATTTTCAGTTGGTGTTACAGGCGGTTTTGGCCATTCGTTCTTAATTCCATATAGTAAACCCGCCTTTATGCCTTCCTGGAACGCGGGCGCATCTGTAATATTTTCACCCTTTGTACATTGGGGGTTTGGAATAGATGCGCTTTATTCAGCTGAAGGAGTAAAGTTTAACAATAAAGAATATACTTCTGTTACTGAATTAAATTATGTTCGTGTGCCTGTAAAAGTTATTTATTTTTTTAGGGAATATGAAAACGATTTTCGTCCTAAAGTAGCTGTTGGTCCAACAATTGGATTTTTAACCAATGGTAGCGATAACCCTGGCTTTAATAAAACTGATTTTGGTGCGAATGCTTCATTAGGTTTTAATTACCGTTTGTTGCGTGCAGTGTGGTTAAATATGGATGCGAGCTATTACCAAGGATTTACAGATGTATATAAAGTAAATTCTGAAACCGACCTTAACGGCAATGCGCGATTGAATGTTGGATTAAGTTTTGGATTTTAGATATGTAATTTAAATAACCACAAGTAAAAAGGTGTTACGTAAAGTAGCGCCTTTTTTATTTTATAATAAAGTATAATATTTTTTTTATTCAAATTAGTTTCTATATTTATGATACTTATTATCTTAATAGATCTAAATGAAATTGCTTTACAAAGGTATTATCTCTTGTATCATTTTTTTAATGATACCCCGTACCTTTTATTGCCAGATAAATGTTGACTCTGCTTATACCATTGTTAACAAACTGCCTAATGATTCTGTAAAAGTAAATAGCATTATCGACCTCGCATGGAAGCTTCGAAAAAAAGATCCTGATAAAATGCTTAAGCTAGCACAACAAGCCTATACTTTGTCTTCTGACCTGAAATATGAGATCGGCAAAGCAAAGTCCAAAATGTATATAGGAGTTGTCTTTAATATAAAAGGCAATAGTGATACAGCAATTTTACTGTATAAAGAAGCTTTAACCGTTTTTGAAAGGAAAAAAGATTCGACATGGATAATGAGTTCCAATAATAATTTAGGGGGATTATGTTTAAAGAACGGCGATTATAATAAAGCGCTTGAATGTTATTTAAAAGTTATGCGAATTTCAGAGTTGCGTAATGATAAAAAAAATATTGCTGTTAGCTATACGGGTATAGCACAGGTTTATTATTTCCAGGGAAACTATAGTAAATCGCTGGAGTGTTACAAAAGAAATTTAAAAGTACTTGAAGAGTTAAATGATAAACCTGCCATTTGCAAGTTGTTAAACAATATGGCCGGTGTTCTTTATATTTTAAAAAGATATAAAGAATCCCTACCAGTGGTTCAGAGATCTTTAGCTCTGGCAACCGAACTTAATATGGAGAAAGAAAAAACAAATTGTTATATACTTTTTGCAAATATTTACAGCGATATGGGCGATAATAAAAAAGCCGAACCTTATTATTTAAAGGCTATTGCCATCCAACGCCAAAGTGAAGATTATGAAGGTTTATTAATAAGCTTATTTAATATTTCTGATATTTATATTACGCAGAAACAATTCCAGAAGGGCTTGGATTATAAATTCCAGGCGCTTGACCTGGCAAAAGAGATGGAAGACCCCTTCAGGATTAAAGAAGTATATGAAGGTCTCTCGGTTGTTTATTCTCAAATGGGCGACTATAAAAAAGCCTATGATTATCAGGTACTTTTCATGAGTTTAAAAGACACATTACTAAATGCTGAAACGGCTAAACAAGCTGCAGAAATGAATACCAAATATGAAACAGAAAAAAAAGACAAAGAGCTTATTAAAAAAGATGCAGAGATAACAGTTCAGTCTACAAAAGCAGAAAAGCAAGCAGCACAGAGAAATTATTTTATTGTTGGTTTTATATTAGTAGGCTTGCTTGCCGTTTTTATTTACAGAGGATATCGGCAAAAAAACAAAGCAAATACGATCATTGAAGCTCAGAAAAAAGAAGTTGAGCACCAAAAAGAACTGATCGAGGAAAAAAATAAAGAAGTATCTGATTCTATACATTATGCGCAACGTATACAAAGGGCTCTCCTCGCCAGTGAAAAATTGCTAACTGATAAACTGGAAGATCATTTTGTTCTTTTTAATCCAAAAGATATTGTGAGTGGCGATTTTTATTGGGCATCTGTTTTACCAAATGGACATTTCGGCCTTGTAACGGCTGATAGTACAGGTCATGGTGTACCTGGCGCTATTATGAGTATATTGAATATTTCCTGTTTAAACGAAGCAGTAAACGCTCAAAATCTATCAGAACCCAACGAGATCTTAAACTTTACCCGCAAAAAAATTATAGAGCATTTGGCAAATGATGGCAGTGCAGAAGGAGGAAAGGATGGGATGGATTGTAGCTTGATCAGTTTTGATCCGGATAAAAAAGAACTTAAGTATGCATCTGCAAATAATCCTGTATGGATAGTTCGCGCACAAACTGAACTTTTAGAGTTTGCTCCTGATAAAATGCCTGTGGGCAAGCATGACAGAGACTCTGTTTCTTTTTCTCAACATGCAATTCCTTTACAAAAAGGTGATATTGTGTATGTATTTACAGATGGCATGCCCGATCAGTTTGGCGGACCAAAAGGTAAAAAATTCATGTATAAACAATTAAAAGAAGTGCTTATCAGTATTAATAATTTATCAATGAAGGAACAAAAGGAAAAATTGAACAATACAATAAACGATTGGATGAAAGATGTTGAGCAGGTTGATGATATTACTGTAATAGGAATTAGAATTTAGTTTTTTGTTTTATTAACGCTACCTTAGCTGACGAATATTTACCTTTAAAAGATAGTTCCGTTACTAATAAATATGAAAATAGATAAATATATTGGTCAAGCAGGTTTTACATCACGCAGAAAAGCCAACGAATTAATTGAAGAAAAAAGGGTTTTGGTAAATGGTAAAGTAGCAACCGTTAGTACAACCGTTAAAGAAGGTGATATTATTTTATTGGATGGAAAAGAAATAGAAGTAAAGGATTTTGTACCAACTTACATCGTTTATAATAAACCAAAAGGTATTGAATGTACTTCTGAAAAAGTAGCCAATAATATTATTGATGCCATTGGACATACACAAAATATTTATCCTGTTGGCAGGTTGGATAAAGATTCTGAAGGATTGATCCTGCTCACAAACCACAGCGAAATAATTGATAAAATAGCCAATTCTGAACATGGCCACGAGAAAGAATACATTGTTACTTTAAATTTCCCGGTGCGAAAACAATTTTTAAAAGAAATATCAGAAGGTGTTTTATTACAAGGAGAAAAAGTGAAAACAAAACCCTGTACGGTTAGTTTAGAACCAAATGCCAAACGTATTTTTAGAATTACGTTAACACAAGGCTTGAACAGGCAAATTCGAAGGATGTGTACCGCTTTTGATTACCAGGTAATAAAATTACAGCGTGTGCGCGTCATGAACATTAAATTGGGTAAACTAAAAATAGGCGAGTGGCGCGATCTTACGCAGGAAGAGCTTACTGAATTATTCGCATCTTTAAACTAGTTCTTTATAAATTTAAAGTTTGAATAAGCAACTCCGTTCGTCTTTACAAAGTAAATTCCTTTCTGAAGTTCAGTACAATCTATTTTATTTTCAACTTCGGTAATTTCTTTTTGTAAAATTAATTTTCCTTCTATCGAATAAATTTCTAATACAATTTGTTTTCTTTCTTTAGTGATCACGTTTAATTCGTTACCGGAATAATAAAAAAAGACCTCGTTCTCTTTTTTATTTTCTTTTATAACAACAGGGTTGGTTAAGCTAAGATCGTCTATGTACAAATAGCGGCAATAATTATTCTGGCAACCTAACTGCGTTCCTTTAAGGTAATCGTACGAAGCAAAGAAGACCACTATAGAATCGGGTTGTACTCCAACAGAATAGTCTGTTATTGACACTTCAAAATTTGTGTAAGTTGCTGCGGCAGGTAATTTTGATACACCAAATCCTATCGTATCAAATTTATGAGTAATGCTATTATGTTTTTTTAGCAATACTTTAGCTATAGCCGAATCGCCACTTACAACATCTGTGTATTTATAAAATCCTTTTAAGGATATTGGTTTTGTTGAAATAGCTGCTCCTGCTTTTCCCCAATCGAATAAAAAATTGCTCTGATCAAGGGTTCCATTAACAAGCATTCCGGGCGAATAATAATACCAGGTATTTATAACAAAGGCAGAATTACCAACATGTTTATCATTTGTTTTACCTGGTATGGTGCTAAAATAAGAATCAGGCATCCAACCGGTTGGTAATGTATCGTTGGTAGTAAAAGTAAATGTTTCCATACCACCGTTGAATAGTTGCGCGTTAGAAAGCAGAGGTAAACAAAACAAATAAAAAATTATTTTCTTCATTTATATGATTTTAATTATTCAATACAAAATTAAGTAATAAGTTAAAAAGATAATGGTCAAAACCAATTCAGTTATTGTACTTTTCAATTTTCAAGCTAATGTTAATGATAATGTTTAGTTTTTCACGTGTTTTAACTTAAATACGGTTGTTTATTTTTAATATTTCTTACCTTCAAAGCTTGTTTTAAAGATCATTATGACCAAATTCCGTTTATTACTGGCATGGCCGGTTCTTATTGTTTCTAGTTTATTTTCGCAAACTAATGTTCAGCTAAATTCTTCTGAAATAATCCAGCATTTAAAAAAGCTGAACACGGTTGGTTCGGTATTATATATTGCGGCACACCCTGATGATGAGAATACACGTTTATTGGGTTACCTGGCAAATGAAAAAAAATTACGCACCGGCTATCTTTCATTAACACGTGGTGATGGCGGACAAAATTTAATTGGTAAGGAACAAGGTGAATTATTAGGCCTTATACGCACACAGGAATTATTAGCGGCCCGCAGAACAGATGGAGCAGAACAATTCTTTACCCGTGCTAATGATTTTGGTTATTCAAAAAATCCTGAAGAGACATTTACCTTTTGGAACAAAGACAGTATTTTAGCAGATGTTGTTTTAACTATCCGAAAATTTAAACCCGATGTTATTATTTGCCGCTTCCCAACAACAGGCGAGGGCGGACACGGTCATCACACCGCATCTGCTATTCTTGCCGTTGAAGCTTTTGACGCAGCAGCAGACCCTAAAAGATTTCCGGAGCAGTTAAAATATACCGAAGTGTGGCAGGCCAAACGCGTATTCTGGAATACATTTAATTTTGGAGGAGCAAATACAACTGCTTCTAACCAAACAAAAATTGATGTAGGTGTTTTTAACCCTTTGCTTGGAAAAGGTTATGGTGAGATCGCTGCTGAAAGCCGTTCCATGCATAAAAGTCAGGGTTTCGGTTCTGCCAAACAACGCGGTTCTAATATTGAATTCTTTAAACTATTAAAAGGTGATAGTGTTAAAGCAGATCTTTTTGAAGGAGTAAATACAAATTGGACTAGGTTAAAAGGAACTGAGAAGATCCAGAAACTAATTGATGACTGTATAAAAAAATTCAATTCACAAGCTCCTGAAGCTTCGGTACCCGAAATTGTAAACATCTATAAACAATTACAGTTATTGGAAGAGAAAGATAAAACTATTGCTTATTGGAAAAAACATAAAACAAAAGAAACTGAAAATTTGCTATTGGCTTGCTCAGGTTTATGGTTAGAGGCGTATGCATCAGATTATATTGGTATTCCAGGACAGGAAACGCAACTATTTGTTCAAGTAGTTAACCGTAATAAGAACGAAGTGAAATTAAACAAAATTAATTATTTGCAAACGGATACTACAACTTCTCTTATTTTAAAACCAAACGAACTATATACTTTTAAGCGGAAAGAAAAGATCTCTGCAGATCTTGCATTCTCAAATCCTTATTGGTTAAACGAAAAACATGATGTAGGTATTTATACAGTTAAGAACCCTGTGTTAATTGGTAAACCGCAGAATGATGCAGCACAAAAAATTATCTTTGATGTTACTATTTTAGATCTGAATTTAAAGATATCGCGTGATCTTGTTTACAAATATACCGATCCTGTAAAAGGAGAAGTTTACCGTCCCTTTGAGATCCTTCCACCAGTAACAGTCAACATTTCAGAAAAAGTTTTTGTTTTTAGCGATGCTTTAGCAAAAACAATTCAGTTAACAGTAAAAGCCAACCAGGCTAATTTTGAAGGTGTATTAAAATTAAAGGCAAGCTCCGGATGGAATATTACACTTAAAGACCCTAATATTAAATTAAAGAATAAAAATGATGAAGTTGTTATTGATGCCATTGTTACGCCTGATAAAACTGCTAAAGATGGAAAACTGGAAGCATCTATAACTGTAAATAATAACACATTTAATAAAAGTATTAAGAGAATTGAATATGACCATATTCCATACCAATTTATTTTAAGCGATGCTGAAGCAGGACTAGTAAATGTTGATCTTAAAAAGCAAGGTACCAATATAGGATATATTCCAGGCGCTGGAGATGATGTGCCTGCGTCCTTAAAACAAATTGGATATAATGTAACAATGCTTACAGACGAAATATTACTGAATGAGGATCTCTCAAAATACAATGCTATTGTTACAGGTATAAGGGCTTATAATACAAACGAACGTTTACAGATCCATTATAATAAATTAATGGATTATGTAAAGAATGGCGGAAATTTAATTGTGCAGTATAACACTAATAGCCGCATTGGCCCTGTTAAAGCTAATATTGGGCCGTATCCTTTTACGATATCAAGAGATAGGGTAACCGATGAAAAAGCTGAAATGAAATTCAGTAGCGAAAAACATTCTGTTTTAAATTTCCCCAATCAAATAACTGCAAAAGATTTTGACGGTTGGATACAGGAACGTGGAATTTATTTTGCATCTGAAATAGATAAACAATACGAAACTATTTTTTCAATAAAAGACCCGAATGAAAAAGCAAGTGATGGAAGTTTAATAATTGGTAAATATGGCAAAGGTAATTTTGTGTATACAGGTTTGGTATTCTTTAGAGAGCTACCGGCCGGTATTCCAGGCGCTTATCGTTTATTTGTAAATCTATTGAGTCTTCCTCAAAATAAATAACAACACGAGATGGAACACGGATCGAACTGATTTTACTGATTAAACACAGATAATTTATTATGGATAATTTGCTGCATAGGGACATTACAGATCAAATAATTAAAACTTATTTTGAAGTTTATAATGAGTTAGGATATGGTTTTCTTGAAAGAGTTTATCAGAATTCAATGCTTTTGGAGTTAAAGAATAAAGGTTTAAATGTTGAATCTCAAAAAATGATTAAAGTCCATTATAAAGGACTTTTAGTTGGCGATTATTTTGCTGATATCATAGTTGAAAATGTAGTTATTTTGGAATTAAAGGCGAGTGAGGTGTTAGTTCAGGAAAACGAGTTGCAGCTTTTAAATTATCTTAGAGCAACAGATGTAGAAGTTGGATTATTATTAAATTTTGGAAAAAAAGCTGAATTTAGAAGAAAGATTTTCACAAACGATCGTAAAAACTTAAATATTGATTTGTCTAATATTAATAATTTAGATCAGTGAAAACCCGTATAATCCGTTTAATCTGTGTTCCATCATGAGCGATCAAAACAAATCAATACTAAAAAAATGGTCTGTTGTATATGCATTGGTAATTGGCGTTCTGGTGGTTGTAATTATTTTTCTTTATTTTTTTACACAGTATTTTAAATGAGCTTAATAGACTGGCTGGTTTTAAGCATTACGCTTCTGTTCATTATACTTTATGGTATTTGGAAAAGTCGTGGTACAAAAAACATTGAAGGTTATTTATTAGCAGACAGAAAATTGCCATGGTATCACGTGGGACTTTCTGTTATGGCAACGCAGGCAAGCGCCATTACATTTTTATCGGCACCAGGACAAGGTTATAGCGATGGTTTACGTTTTGTGCAATTCTATTTTGGTTTGCCTTTAGCAATGGTTGTATTGTGCATCACTTTTATTCCCATGTTCAATAAGCTTAAAGTATTTACCGCTTATGAATTTTTGGAGAAACGTTTTGATAATAAAACCCGCTCGCTTACCGCATTTTTGTTTTTGTTGCAACGCGGGCTTTCTACTGGAATAACTATTTACGCTCCGGCAATAATCCTTTCAACAATTTTAGGAGTAGATATTTTTTACACTATACTGTTTAATGGTGTAATAGTAATAGTGTATACTGTTTATGGTGGCACCAAAGCCGTTTCGCACACGCAGGTATTACAAATGGCCATTATTTTTGGAGGCCTGTTCTTAGCAGCTTATATGGTCATTCATTTGCTTCCAGAAAATGTAAGCTTTACCGATGCTTTACATATTGCCGGAAAGATGAATAAACTTAATGCAATTGATACTACTTTTGATCTTAATAACCGTTACAACATCTGGTCAGGTATTATTGGCGGTTTCTTTTTGCAACTTTCTTATTTTGGAACAGATCAATCACAGGTAGGTCGTTACTTAACTGGCAGTTCAATTACACAAAGTCGTTTAGGTTTAATTATGAATGGTTTGATAAAGATCCCAATGCAGTTCTTTATTTTATTGATCGGTGTTTTGGTATTTACGTTTTATCAGTTTCACCAAGCGCCTATCTTTTTTAATAAAGTAGAGGTAACGCAACTTGAGAAAAGTATTTATAATAGTGATTTTAAAGAGCTGGAAAATAAATACGCTCTTGCACATAAAGAAAAACAAGCGCAGGTAGAACAATTAGTAAATGCTATACATTCTAACAATGAAAAACAAATTATTGAAGCGCGCACTAATGTTCAGATAGCTGATAAAAAGAATACTGAGATCAGAAAAGAAGTAACTGCTTTAATGAAAAAGAATGATGCAAAAGCAGACACAAATGATACCAATTACATTTTTTTAAGTTTTGTTACGCAACAATTACCTGTTGGAATAGTAGGCATTTTAATTGCCGTTATTTTTTTAGCGGCTATGGGTTCAACAGCCAGTGGTTTAAATTCGCTGGCTTCAACAACCATAGTTGATTTTTATATCCGCATCTTTAAAAAAGAAGGAAGTGAGAAAAAATATTTGTCGGCCTCGCGTTGGGCAACAGTGGTATGGGGTATATTTTGTATTGTAGTTGCTTTTTATGCCAGCAGATTGGGTAATTTAATTGAAGCGGTTAATATTTTAGGTTCCTTATTTTACGGTACTATTTTAGGAATTTTTTTAGTTGCGTTTTATATGAAATGGGTAGGAGGAGCCGCGGTATTTTACGCTGCTTTAATTGCAGAAGTATTTATTGTTTATGCCTGGGTTGTTAATCTTACTGCGTTCTTGTGGCTGAACGTTATTGGTTGTTTATTGGTGATGTTATTTGCTTTTGTGATTCAGGCATTTTTAAATGCAAACGCAAAAAGAGTATAAAAAAAGTCCCGTAGTTTCTACGGGACTTTTTAATTTTAAATTATTTTTTTGAATTACTTTTTATTCTCTGCAATTAATTTTTTTGCTTGTAAAATATAGGCGTCATCTTTTTCTTCAGTTGCAATTAAAATAACCTTTTCAGCAGTTGCTATTGCGCCTTTGCTATCTTTTTGTTTTGCAAGGATCTTCGCTTTTAGCATAACTATCCAATATGCTTTTGGATTATTTTCAATGGCTTTGTCAGCCCATTCGCCAGCTAGTTTCAGATCCTTGTTGGTGTCATAATAATAGGATGCTGCCTGAAAATATGGCTTATTATCTTTAATAACAGTGTTTTCAATGGCCTTCATAATTTTACTATCAATATCGGCCACAACATTAAAAGGCACACGGGTTTTTTCCCAAACCAATTCTATTTTAACGGTTGTCGATGTAATATCAGAAAAGTCAATTGAAAAAGTCTCTACTTTATCATCACCCATTTTAGCAGGCTTAACAACAAACCGTACTAATTCATTTTCTTTTTTGTATTCATCTACATTGCCACCAAGTGTAAGATCTTTGTACAGCATAATTTCCCAGCTGTCTTTATTTGGGATTGTGTATAAAGCATAAGTTCCTGCTTTTACATCCATTCCTTCAACTTTAACATCTTCGCCAAAAGTAATTTTGGTTGATTGATTAGCACCTGTGCGCCATACTTTTCCAAATGGTACTACATCGCCAAAAATAACACGGCCTTTAGCGCTTGGGCGTGAATACTCAATTGTAATATCAGATAAAGCAAAAGCCTGCTTAACGGTTTGCAAAGGGCTAGGGGCAGGCACTTTTAATTGTGCATTAATGTTTGTTGCTGTAATAGCAGATAAAGCTATTGCAGCGGTAAGTGTTTTTAATTTTTGTAGCATGTTATATAATTTAGGTTTTAATTTGTTAAATATAAATATTAAAGAGATAATATAGCCTCATTAAACATTATTTATGGCTTATATTATTTTTAGAACAATGTTAAATTCTAACATTTTATATATCACCAGGTGCCGAAAATAAATTAGTTTACCATTTACCAAAGCCTTTATAAAGGTGACTGGCATTTTTTATTTTAATAAATATTTCGAATCCACCTTTACCTTTAGTTGTTTTTTGTAAGGTAGAAGTGTTTATGTCATAAGAAACACCGAAAATAATTTTTTTCACTTCAGCAAATGCATTTAAAGCAATTGCGTCTTTAAATCGGTAATAAACGCCAAATCCAACAGAGCTTGATTTTTTTGCCCCGGTAATATATGATTCAGTACCCGATTTATGTTGGAACATCGCACCTAAAATGGCTTCAGTGGCCCTGCCTTGATACTGTATCATAAGCGATGGCGAGATAGAATTAACTCCATTAAAATAATAATTAAAGGATTCGTATAAATTAAAACGCATTAACAACCTCTCATTGCTGCTTTTATAGAAAGAGTATCTTGGTTTATTTATATGCGCAACAGAAAAGCCAAAGGTATTTGAAGGTTCGGTATTTGCTGTAAATCTTTTACCGTTCTTCTTATTTATTAAAGCTATCCCGGCACCAAGATCTAATGCAGCAACTGTTTGCCGCGTTGTATTTTCACTTGGCAAAGATGAATTATAATTTAAACCATCATACTGCGAGCCCCATGTTTGGTTAGGATCCGCTAATGATTTTTGAGCAAAACCAAAAGAAATACCTGAAGTTAAAAACTGGTGGTCATTTAACTTTAAAGAATAATTAACTGGTAAGCTGCCACCGGTGGTTGTTAATCTGCTATCTCCAGATTTATCATAACCAAAATTTAATCCTGCAGAAAAAAAGCCTTTATTTTCCTTACCATTATTTGTTATCTGCTTATTAATAAAAGCAGAGTAGGTGGTAAATCCCTTTGTAAAAGCATTCCATTGAGACTTATATTGAAACCCCGCCTCAAAAGAATTAAGAACACCAAATGCAGAAGGATTGATCATTTGAGGCGCAATAAAATATTGTGTTAGGTGAATGTCCTGACAAAATATGTTCTTAACAAACAGAATAAAAATAATGAAATATATTTTTTTAATCTTCATTTTATCTTTTCAATGTCACATTTCCTTTTTTAATTATTTCTTCTCCATTTACCAGTGAGGCTTTTAACTGGTAAATAAAAACTGCATCATTTTGCATCACACCTTTATAGCTTCCATCCCAACAATTATTTTTGTCTCCACTTTCAAAAACTTTTTCTCCCCAACGGTTATAAAGTTGAATATTCATTGAAGTAATACAGTTTCCGTAAACGCACCAAAAGTCATTAAAACCATCTCCATTTGGGCTAAAAGCAGATGGTACAAATGCATCTCCACAAATTATATCTACTTGAACTAACACGGTATTTGTAACAATACATCCATTATTATCTGTAGTAGTTACTGTATAAATAGTTGTTTCTGCTGGTGTAACTGTATTTGTTTCGCAAGTGTTACAACTTATATCAGGAGATGAAGACCAGTTAAAAATATTGCCTGTCGGCACATTTGCATGGATCACGCTTGATGAGCCATATATAATGGTAGTCGGATCTGAAAATGATGCCGGAATTTGCGGTGTGTAAACTGTAACTGCAAAAATTGTTGAAGAATTGCAAGGAGATATGCCGGAATTTAATGTATAAATAGTGTTTGCCTCCGGTTCGATCAAAATAACATTTGTAGTGTCGCCTGTATTCCAGTTATAATCAATCCCTCCTGTTGCTGTAAGTGTTAATATATTTCCTAAACATACGGTTGGGCTTCCTGTAATATTTAAAGTTGGTTGTATCAATACATTTATAAATACAGTTTCGGTATTAATACAGCCATTTGCATCCTTTCCAACTACGCTGTAAGTTGTTGAAACATTTGGGTTGACTGATTGAGAAGCTGTAAGGGCAGTAGGATTCCAGGTATAGTTTGTTGCCCCGCTTGCAGTCATTAATGCATTTTGGCCTTTACAAATTACGCTTGGCGATGTGATACTGATTATAGGAAGTGGATTAACAACAACTGTTGATATGGTTGATTGTATGCATCCGTTTAAATCCCTACCAATAACGCTATAAGTTGTGGTTAGTAAAGGATTGGCAATAACATTTGGTAAATTAGTTGCGCTCAAGGCACTAGGAGGTGTCCATGTATAATTATTTGCACCAGATACACTAACGTTTGTAGACTTGCCGTAGCAGATCGTATAATTACTGGTTGATAATACCGGCAGTGGATTTACTAATACACTGGCTGTAGTAGTATTTAAACAACCTTTATTACTCTCACCAGTAACTGTATATATTGTATTTGCTGGTGGTGTTGCGGTTACAGTTGCTCCATTGGCACTGCTAAGTGTTCCTGCCGGCGTCCATGTGTAAGATACAGCACCATTAACAGTTAATAGAGCGTTTGTTCCAAAGCACATAGTATTGCTTGTAGCTGCTAATGTGGGCTGGGGGTTAACCACTAATGTTATGGTGTTTGTTTTCAGACATCCACTTGCATCCATACCCGTAATACTGTAAACCGTTGTAACTAATGGATTAGCTATAACCGTCGCTCCATTGGTCGTATTTAAGGTTGCTCCCGGTGTCCACGTATAATTAAGAGATCCGCTCGCAGTAATAGTACTATTTTGCAAGGCACAAATAACACTACTTGCCGCAGTAACATTTAATGGTGGGATCGCTATTACAGAACCATTTAAAACGGCAGATGTGGTACAGGTTAAGATTCCATTGGTGAAAAAAGCGGTTGCAGTATAAACTCCTGTACCGGAGGTAAGAATACCCGGTATTGTTGGATTTTGTGAAGATGAATTATAACCTCCTGGTCCATTCCAAGAATACGAAACTGCCGAAGCGGCGTTTGAAGTTAAATTTACATTCGCGCCTGCGCAAATAGTAAAGTCTGGCGAAACGGCCACTGTGCTGGTACCTACTACATTTAGCGAGTTTGTAACACTGGTTAGACAGTTTACCGTGCCCATTGAAAATAGAGTAGTGGTGGTGTAATTACCCGTGCCATTAGTTTGAATATTTGATATAGAAGCCGTTGCACCAGTAGTAGAAAAGCTATTAGGTCCCGCCCAGGTATAGGAGACTGCGCCGGGGGCCGACGCTGTAAAATTAGCAGTAGCATTTTGGCATATATTTGCGGGATAGGTGATGGTTGTAGTGGGTGTGGCAACCACCGAAACGTTGGCCACCGCATTTGTTGTGCAGGTTAAAACACCATCGGTAAACAAAGCAGTAGCTGTATAATTACCCGCAGCTGCAGGAAGTACCGAAGTTAATGTTGGATTTTGAACGCCTGAAGTGTAAGTGCCCGGTCCGTTCCAGGAATATGAAAATGCTGTGGCAGCGCTTGAAGTTAAATTGACATTAGATCCCTGACATACTGTAAAATTTGGAGTAACTGCCACTGTATTTGTTGGTACAACACTCATGGATGCAGTATTTGAAGTTGAGCAAGTAACTGCGCCAATAAAGAACGTGGTAGTTGCTGTATAAATACCCGTAGCTGCAGGTTGCACATTTACAATGTTTGTTGAAGCACTTGTTGACGTAAAAGCGTTTGGCCCTGCCCAGTTAAATCCGGTAGCACCTGTTGCAGCCATGGTCAAATTTATATTTGCGTTCTGGCATGTATGTGTAGGAATGGTCAACGTAACAGGGGAAGTAGCAACCACTGAAACATTTGAAACTGCAGAAGTGGTGCAGGTTAAGGGGCCATTAGTAAAATATGCTGTGGCTGTATAATTACCGGCTCCAGCAGGAAGCATGCCCGCAACTACCGTGTTTTGCGCAGATGAAGTAAATGCACCGGGTCCATTCCACGAATACGAAACAGCTCCTGCTGCACTTGATATAAGATTTAGATTTGATCCCTGGCATAAAGTAAAGTTAGGTGTAACGACAACAGCGCTTGTTGTAACTACACTAACTTGCAAAGTGTTTGATCGGGGACAGGTAATACCATTAAAATTAATATTTGAAGTTACCGTATAAACCCCCGATTCAATAGGCTGCATGGTGTTCAGTACTGGGTTTTGTATGGCAGAATTGAAGCCGTTAGGCCCTGTCCATGCATAAGCAGTTGTAGTTGGCATTGCAGAAGTTAAGTTTACCGTACCATTCATACACACATTGGTATTTGAGCTCACTGCAATAGTGTGATCTGGTGCAATGTTAACCTGTGTTGTTTGCGTGCCAGTACAACCATTGGTGTAACTTGCGGTTACAGAAAAGGTACCAATATTTGGTGTTGTTACATTTGGATACGCTATGGACGTTGTTGCAAAAGACGTTGTTGGTGCACTCGGCCCGCTAACATTAAATGTACCGGTGCCGGCAGGACTTACCGTAAACGTTGCATTACTGCCATAGCAAAAATTAGTTGGTGTTGTAACCGAAATGGGAATAACAGGATTGATGGTAAGTGTAAAAGTTGTCTGATCTGCAATTGGTGCTGCAGAAGTATTTAAACCCTGAGCCTGCACTGTATAAACCTGATTAACTAAAGAGCTAACCGTGAATGACGGACTTGTTTGCACTACGGCGCCAGGATAAAGAGTATATGTCCCACTGCTTGCATTAACCCAGGTACCGGTAAATACCGCTAACTGTCCCGGGCATGCCGTAAGGTTTGGATAGAGTAATGGATTACATGACATACCTGCAGTTCCGGTATTGGCAAATGAAACGGGTGTATTTACCCCACTTGGATTAGTAATTAGAACAATAAATTGTTGTCCTTGTACAACAGGAATAGAAGGTTGAAAATTACATGGCGAAGCACCAAAGGGAACTGTTCCCATACCTGTTCCACCAGCCCCGGTACAATTCCAGTTGCAGGCAACGGGGGGCAAGGTGTTATTAAAAATATCACTACAGGCTGTTGGCGAATATGGCCACATGATCCAATCATAATTTCCCGCTTGCGGAAATGCAGAGCCAAAAGCACCAAAAGAAAAACCTAAGTTGCCGGATGAAGTAATGTTTATCATTAACCATTGTGGATTAGCAACATTGGTAAACATACAGCCTGCATTTACTGCCTGGGGATTACCAAATGGATTACTGATATTTAAACCTGGTGTTAAACCAGTACCGGCACTTGCCGAAAAACTAAAAAGAGAATTGGTACAAAGATTTTGAGTATTAGCACAAGCCGCTGGATTTTGAGAATAAAAATTATTTATTGATCCAACGATCAAAATACAGATGATAAATATTTTAAAGAATGTCTTGTTCATTAAAATGTAAGCGCATTTTTCTACTAAAAGGTTTTAAAAAAACAGGCGAAATTTGACCAAACAAAGTTATGCTTTTTATCGGGAAGAGAGAGGTTTTCCCTAAGCAAAACCACGGTTTTGCTCAATAAGGTAACGTAATCTTAAAAAATACCCGCAGAAGGGTATAAAAAAATCCCTCCCGTTAAAACGGGAGGGATTCTTATAAATTTTCTTTTATTACTTCATTAATGTTACGTGACCTTTATATTCTTTCTTGCCTTCGCCATTATAGCCGGTTGCAATGATCTTGTAAATATAAACGCCGTCTTGCGCAGTGATGCCTTTAACAGTACCATCCCAGCCTTTAGTAACGTCTTTAGATTGATATACTAAATGCCCCCAACGATCAAATATTTCCATACTGTAACCAGTTGATTTAAGGCCTAAACCTTTTACATTAAATACCTCATTATTACCATCGCCATTTGGCGTAAATGTGTTTGGAATGAACACGTTAAAATCTTCAACTATATCAAGGAATTTAACCACACTGTCCACACAACCCATATTTGTTCGTTGTATTAACATAACAGGATATTTACCCGGAGTTTCAAATATACGTTGTGGATGCTCAACATTAGCTGTATCATATCCATCAATACCTGTTCCTGTGAACATCCAGTTAATACTGGTTATTGGACCATACTGGTGGGTTGGGTTAAAAGTAACCTGGTTATTGCTGGTAGTAATAACTTCCGGATCCCAATGAAAATCTGAGCGTGGTTTTGGCCAAACAATAATTGGATAAGGATAATCATAAACACCTTTACAACCATTTGTACCTACCGATGATATTTTTAAATTATAAATGCCCGGCTCTGTAAGGCAGTGGTAGAAACTATCTGCCTGTAATACTTGTCCGCCGCCAAAATCGAAAGCTGTAACAGCTGCCTGATTTTGTGTTTTGGTATTATAAAATAAGCATAACGGTTCGCAGCCTTTGTCTTTATCTAATTGAAGATCTGGCATTGGAGGCTGACCAACTGTAACGGTAAAGGTATAGAAAACCGTGTAATGCGGACAAGCAATATCGTAACCGGCGAGGTTATATACTGTTGTTCCTAAAGGGTGTCCGTATTGCACACTACCTGTTGGCGAACCAAGAAATACTCCAGGCGTCCAAACATAAGCGTAATTTTGACTACCACCGGTAGATCCCACAATTAACTTTACACTATCGCCTCTGCATATTGTTTGGTTTGGCGGAGTTAATGTGTAAGCAAGAGGTGTTAATACATCTATTTGTATTTTTTGAGTTGTGATACAAGGACCTAATTGAACATTTAATGTATATGTTCCTGATTGGTTAGGCTGAATTGAGGGAATAGTAAGGTTTTGAGAGTTAGAAGTAAATCCTGTTGAACCAACCCAAGTATATGTAGTTGCGCCTGCAGGGCCATTTACATTCAATAAACTATTATAACACATTTGTCTGTATGCATCTAACGTAAAAGTTATTCTTGGATTAACAGTTAACTGAACTGTGTTTTGGTTATAACAAATAAGCGAACCGTTATTATAAGAAGTAAACACTGTATAAATACCAGTAGCAGCTGGTGTTGGGAAATACATTGTTACGTTTGCGCCTTGTGCTGTATAACTATTAGGACCACTCCAAGAATAAGTTGCAGCGCCCTGCGAAGCCGAATTTAATGAGGCATTGCTAGGCTCACAAACACTTACTGTTGGCGTTACGTTAACGGGATTAACCGGCACAACCGATATTTGGTTTGAGCCGGTAATTGTACAACTTACACTACCTATAGCAAAAGTTGCAGTTGAGAAATAAGTTCCGGCATTATTAGGTTGAATATTTAGAATTGATGTTGCCTGAAGATTAGAACTAAAATTATTTGGTCCTATCCAGGAATAACCAACTGCGCCCGGAGCTAATGCACTAATGTTGGCGGTTGCGAATTGACAAAGATTATTTGGCACAGTAACGGCCACTGGTGAAGTTGGAACTACAGAAACATTTGTTACCGCTGTTGAACTACAAACTAAAGTTGTTGTAGAACTTGTAAAATATGCCGTTACGCTATAGTTACCTGAGTTTGCAGGCATTACATTTGGAATACTAGGATTTTGTATAACAGAAGTAAAAGGTGCTGGGCCAGTCCATGAAAATGATGTTGCACCAGGTGCACTTGAAACCAGATTTAAATTTGCAGCCTGGCAAAGCGTGAAAGCAGGAGTAACTGCCACCTGAGCTACAGGTACTACGGCCATATTTGTAGAGCCCGAAGCCTGGCAGACACCACCATTGGTAAATGTATTTATTACTGTAACAGAATAAGTTCCCGAATCGTTTGGTACTGGACTGGCAAGTTGTGGGTTTTGTGTATTTGCATTATAACCATTTGGTCCTACCCATGCGTAAGTAGTTACACCTGCAACTGTACTGTTAACAGAAAGTGTAACCGGAACACCCTGGCAAACCGGACCGTTATTAGTGACCGTTGCTATTGTTGGTGTGGGGTTAACCGTTACCTGCGTGGTTTGTGTACCAACACAACCGGCGGTATTTGTAAACGACACAGAGTAAACCGTTGTGGCCATTGGATTGGCTGTAACGTTAGGGCCACTTATAGTATTTAAAGATGCAGCCGGAGCCCATGTATATGTTGGTGCGCCGTTGGCTGTTAAATTTACCGAGCTACCTGTGCACATTGTGCCACTTGTAATTACGATAGGATTTAAAGGAGTGGTTGTTACCGAAACTACTGCGCTTCCGGTTTTACAACCTAAGTTATCTTTAACAACTACAGTATAGGTGCCAGACAATAGGTTTGTAGCCACCGAAGTGCTTTGAGCTGTTGGTGTCCAAGTGTAAGTATATGCAGGATTACCACCTAAAACAGTTACTGTTGCATTTGAAG
>JAUXSA010000109.1 GCA_030681615.1 Bacteroidota bacterium | reverse complement strand
AAAAACAAATACGTTTATTGTCCGCGCCATCTTTTGCCGTTTGGTTTATTAATTCAAAACCTTCTTTTTTTAAGCGCTCCATTTCTGCATCTAAATTATCCACCTCGTAAGCAATGTGGTGAATACCTTCTCCCTTTTTTTCAATGAATTTTGCAATCGCACTATTTTCACTTGTCGCTTCCAGTAATTCTATTTTTGTTTCGCCCAGCATAAAAAAAGAAGTGCTCACACCTTCTGATGCAACGGCCTCTACTTTGTAATGTTCTTTGCCAAATAATTTTTTAAAGAGTTCGTTGCTTTGGTTTATATTCTTAACAGCAATACCAATATGTTCAATTTTTTTTATCATGTTAGAGCCTGTTTAAATTTTATCTAATTATTTTGTTATCTATCTTTTTGACTGCAATATCGTTCCTCCCCACAAGCTGGCTCAAATATACTAAGATATTTGCCCTTCGCCGAAGTAACCAACTTCGCCTGCAAAATTTGCCTCATTTCGTTCAAAAATATAGAATAACAATTCTAAAATATAAAACTTAAATAGGCTCTTAATCTTTAGTGAAAAATTTTGTTTCGTCAATTTTTATAAAACCATCGTTTATTCCACCCTGTAAAGTTAATTCATTAATTGAATTTAACGCTGTTGGTGTTTTACTTACAAAAAATTCAGGGTGTTCTTTAAAAGCGCCATATACATCGGCCTCTTGTGGCTTAAGCGAATAACTAAAAATTAAACCGGTACAATATTTAATAAGCAGCGAGTCGTTTGGTAATTCATTTATTTGTGCATAAAAACCTTTTTCGATGTAGCAGCTTCTTATAAACCTCTTTTTTGTAAAAAGGCAAACGATCAATTCCTTGCCCGTATTATTTTTAACGATAAGATCAAAATTGGCAGTAGTGTCAAATTTATTTCTTCCAAAATAATTACTGTAAGGCGCGTCGCCCATTCTTAATGAGGTGGTCTTTGGTCCCTCAATTTCTTTTTCGCGAATATGTTTTTTTAGTGCCGTGTTTGCGGGCGAAGCTAAATTAAGGATCAATAAAAAAAGGCCAACCGCAATGGGTGTAGCAAAAAGAATGTATTTAAATTCGTTATAATGTTTTTTTCCTTCGGTTGCCTGTTTATAGGTCTCTTTGGTTTTTGCGTATTTTTTTATGTGTTCATCATAATATTTTCTACGCTTTAATTCTTTTTCATCAAAGCTCCAGGTTTTTGTCTTATTACTTTTAGAAGCATAGGTTTCGGTAATTGTAAGATTATAATCTAAACGATAATCATACATAGACTTAAGTTTTGGATCTGATAAAGTTTCGTATGCTTTTAAGATCTTGGCAAAATGTTCTTTACCTGTAGGATTTTTATCAGGATGGTATACCTTGGCCAAACGCCGGAAAGCAGATTTTATTTCAGCGAAACTGGCCCCTGAATGTAAACCTAAAATTTCGTAGTAATTAGCCAAAACCTAAAAATTTAATTATAGAATCGTTTATAGTTTTACGCAAACGTTTTTTGGTTCGGTAAAAAAATCCAAAGCTTCAAAACCGCCTTCCCTGCCAACGCCGCTGGCTTTAACGCCTCCAAACGGAGTTCGAAGGTCGCGTAACAACCAGCAGTTTATCCAAACAATGCCGGCATGTAAATTATTTGCAATTTTGTGGGCACGGGTTAAATTTTGCGTCCAAACAATACTTGCTAATCCGTAAACGGTTGAGTTGGCCATCATCAAAGCTTCTTCTTCAGTATCAAAAGGTGTAATGGTAACAACAGGACCAAAAATTTCTTCCTGATTAGTACGGCAATTAAAAGCAAGACCTTCAATAATGGTCGGTTCAATATAATAACCGTTACTTAGGTCACCTTTTAAATTAAGTTGGTTGCCACCGCAAAGTATTTTCCCGCCCTCTTGTTTTGCAAGTTCTATATAACTTAATATTTTTTCCTGGTGAGGTTTAGAAACAATGGCGCCCACTTTTGTTTTCTCATCTAAAGGATCGCCAACGCTTAACTCTTTTGTTTTTGCAACAAAGTCAGTTTTAAATTTATCGTAAATTTTGCGCTCAACAAAAATACGCGAGCCGCATAAACAAATTTGTCCCTGGTTGGCGAAAGAAGAATTTAAAGTAGTGGCCAACATTTTATCGTAATCGCAATCTGCAAAAATGATGTTGGGATTTTTACCACCCAACTCTAAAGAGAGTTTTTTAAACATGGGTGCGGCAATACTGGCAATGCTTTTGCCCGTGGCTGTTCCGCCTGTGAACGAGATCAAAGGAATATCTTTATGACTAACGATAGCATTACCAACTTTTGCGCCAAGGCCATGTACAATGTTTAAAACACCGGCAGGCAAGCCAGCTTCAATACATATTTCAGATAACAAAAATGCGGTCATAGGTGTTATTTCAGATGGCTTTGCAACTACTGTGCAACCAGCGGCTAAAGCCGGTGCGATCTTCCAACTGAATAAATATAACGGCAAATTCCACGGAGAGATACAACCGGCTACGCCAACAGGTTGACGAAGTGTGTAATTAATAGCGGTTTCTTCCATGCTATGTGCATGCGACGCATAATGTAAAATGCCGGTACCGTAAAAATGGAAGTTAGCAGCTGCACGTGGAATGTCCACTGTTTTAGCAAGCTTAAGCGGCTTACCGTTATCAATACTTTCGGCAAGCGCTAATTTGTCTAAATTCTTTTCTATTAAAGAGGCGATCTTTAAAAGATAGGCTGAACGTTTTTCTTTAGAAGTAATACTCCATTCTTTAAATGCATTTTTTGCGGCAGTATAAGCTAACTCAACATCTTTTTCGTCGCTATCCGGTATGAGCGAATACACCTTACCTGTTGAGGGATTAAAATTGTCTAAATATTTTTTTGAAACAGGTTCGGTTAAGGCGCCGTTTATATAGTTTTTTATCTGTTGCATATCTTCTGAAAATGACACTAAAGATACGAAACAAAAAAAACTGTAGCAATTAAATTTTGGAAATAAAACGGTTCCAGATCCTGCTGTCAGGGTCTTTAAAAGGCCCGTCGTTCCTTGAAAAGAACTCGATCCCGGGTTCACATCCAAAAGACACCATTTTGATGCTTTCTTTGATGCCTTTATTTATAATTTCCAGCTCGTTTAAAATTTGTTTTGCTAATTCAGAGTGGATCAGGCTCAATTCAATGAACGACCACTTTTCTTTTAACTCAAAACAGATCTTAAGTTTTTTACTGATCACATGATCTTCATAAGGCTGTAATATGAATGAGTTTACCGCTTCTTTTAAAAAAGGGATCCTGAAAATAGTTTTCTGGATGTCGGCCAATAGATCAAAACGCTGTAAAATTTCTTTCTGTTCCATAATTATTTTTTTAAAATTTTATCTGAAATATAAACTTGTTGTTTTCATAAAGAGACATTAATTAAAAGCATAACCAATTTTAAAAGCATAAACCAGTTTCGGGAAAAATGCATCACGGCCATTAGCATTATATAAAAATTCCCATATCCTGGCATTATCATAATTTGTTTTGTAATAAATATATTGTGCGCCAAAACCAATACTCTGATCTACAGTAAAGCCATACTTATTAATAGATTGAAAGCCAAGCTTAACTATAAATGCCGGATTATGTCTTTGTAGAAGATCAGTGTGATTTATATCAAAATCGGTTTTCGGAATTTTTGAATCGGTATATCGATAAACAAACTGACTTGAAAGATAAAGGCCTGCGTTATTTTTTTTAATTCCTTTTAATTGAAAAACCAATGGCCAAGCCAATAAGCAAAGCGGTTCAAATACTTTTGTTCTGCCAAAATAATGTCGGTACTCAATACCAAGCTGGCCGCCACTTGTATGGTTTTGAGGTATCGAAGAAAAGTAACCTCCGGAAGTTGTTGGCCCGTATGAATACACATAACCTCCCGAAAATAATAACGCATTTTTACGATAAGGTTTTTCAACTTCAATGTTTGCATTGCCGGTATTAAATGATAATGTTGGAAGATAAGAATTAAGTGAAGTTTTAATAATTAATTTAGTAGATAAGCTATCCTGCGCCATTGACCTTCTCATTAGAAGAGATAAAAGGAGTATGAAATATAACGTTTTCATGATTTATAATTTAAATATTGAACTTACGTCTACTCTAAGCGTTTTCATTTTTAAAATGATCAGCGCTACTTCCATTTGCGCAATTAATCCCCAAACAAACATGATGTAAAAAAGTATCTCTGCATTTTCTCCCAATAAAATTTGCAGTACCGATAACGTTAAAAGTACAGCCCAGGCTTTTGCAGCATAAGTATGTAAAGCTAAAGCGCTGTTAAATTTTAAATAACCAAATAACTGTAAAAAGATCTCAGAGGCCAGCAAAATAAAAAGTGCGGTTGCATGCGATCTTACAAACGAATTTTCCATCACCAACAAAACATATAAAAGTGTTACCCAAAAAATGGTATCTACTCTACTATCTAATTGTCGTAAATGAGTTGAATCTATTTTTAACTTTCGGGCAATGATGCCATCAAACACATCGCTTAAAACCGCAAAAATTACAAGAAGGCTTATCGCGATGGGATCTTGTAATTGTTTAAAGATGGCAACGAAAATAAAATACACTGCAATTAACAACCTGCTATAAACTAAGAGGTATGGCGTTTGATTTAAAATTTTTGTTTTCATATTTAGTTTTTTTCTTAGTCAAAATTATCGCATTAAAATATTAAGGCCTTACGGCCTATTACAGGCACTTTTTTTTGATCATTAAAAATCGCTTTAAATGCCCCGGAAAGGCTATTAATACAAGAATAATTGCAATAAACGCAAGTGTTTTTTGTTGAATTTGCTTTTTTTACTAAAAACGCTATCTTTATCTCTATAAATCATTGAATTATGCCTGTTAAAAAAGAAAAAAAAGTGGGTAAAGAAAACCTGCTTATACAGAATCATTTTATAACCAAATTCAAAGAGATAATTCCGCCGAGTGTTGGTTTGGCAGAAGAAATTGCCGATGTTTTAGATGTTAGTATTGATAGCGCTTATCGCAGGATAAGAGGCGAAACCGAATTGACGATAGAAGAGGTATATAAGATCTCTAAAAAATATGCAATAAGTTTGGATGAAGTTTTCAGTAATCAAAACGATACAGTTACTTTTTCGTACACCAAATTAACAGATAGCGAAAAGAATTTTGAAACTTATTTGCTCAGGATCTTATCGCATCTTAAAGCCATAAATAAATTTGAAGACCGCAAAATTTATTATGTGGCCGAAGAGATCCCGATCTTTTATTCTTTTTTCTCAAAAAAATTAACCGATTTTAAATTATTTTATTGGCAGCGCAGCGTTTTAAATATTCCCACATACCAACAACAAAAATTTGAATGGGGCGTTGTTCCACAAAACCTGATCGATATTGCACACGATGTTTATAAAGAATCTCTAACTATACCAAGCTCTGAAATTTGGACCGCCGAAACCGTTTTAACCGGCTTAAAACAAATTCAGTTTTATTACGACAGTGGTATAGTTTCATCTGCCCACGCAACCGAATTACTTTCAGAATACAGGTTAATGATAGACATGATCTTGAAGAATGCGGAGAGTAGCAGAAAGAACGTCAGCGATAAAACAGATACTTTCTCTTTATATAATAGCGAGGTGGTGTTAGGCACCAATTGTATTTATGTAGTAATGGGCGAAACAACTTATTCTTATATTTCATTTAATACCATGAATTCACTAACAACCAATAATCCGCAGTTTTGTGAAGAGACAGAACATTGGGTAAGGAACTTAGAGAAAAAAAGCACATTGATAAGTGGCGTTTCTGAAAAGCAACGTTACCAGTTCTTTAGCGGGATGTATAAAAACATAGATGATTGTTTGCAGAGGGTGAAAGGGTAATTGAAAAAAACAATTTCTATAATTGGCGGCGGTGCCAGTGCTATTATTTTAGCTTGCGAGTTAGATCCCAAAAAATATTCTGTTTCTGTTTTTGAAACAAACACAGCCTTAGGCCGTAAATTTTTAGTTGCCGGAGATGGCGGACTAAACTTAACCCATTCGGAGAATGAAAAAGTGTTTATTTCAAGATACACGCCAACTAAATTTTTAAGTAAAGCATTTTCACATTTCTCTAATAAAGATCTTATTGCCTGGATAAACGCATTGGGCATTGAAACCTTTGTGGGGAGCAGTGGAAGGGTATTTCCAAAAAAAGGCGTAAAACCCATTGATGTTTTAAAAGCAATGGAAGATAAACTGAAGCATCAACATGTAAAAATAAATTTTAAACATGAGTGGCAGGGTTTTTCTGAAGCAGATGAATTGATCTTTAAAACACCAACTGGTAATAAAAAAATAAAAAGCGATCTTACAGTTTTTTGTTTGGGTGGCGCCAGTTGGCCGGTAACAGGGAGTAAAGGCGATTGGTTAACTATTTTTAAAGAAAAAAATATTGATGTTATACCTTTTAGTGCCAGCAATTGTAGTTTTAAAATTGATTGGCCAAAAAACATTATTAAAATTATCGAAGGAAAACCATTAAAAAATATTTCAGTAAAATGCGGCAATAAGATCCATTTTGGGGAAGTTGTAATTACTGCTACAGGGCTTGAAGGCAGTGGGATCTATCCATTAAGTCCGCAAATAAGAAATGAATTAAATAAAAAAAATGAAGCAAAAATTTTCATTGATCTTAAGCCTGATCTTTCTTTTGACGAAATGATACAACGTATTTCTAAACCTTCATCCAAATTATCATACACTGAAAATTTAGTAAAACAACTTAATTTAAATAAAACACAAATAGCTTTACTAAAAGCTAAACTCAGTAAAAGTGATTTTTTAGACCCTATTATACTTGTTAACAATTTAAAGAACTTTGAATGGACTATTTATTCATTAGGACCAATTGAAGATGCAATTTCTACAGTTGGCGGAATTTCTTTGAATGAGATCTCAGAAAAATTTGAATTAAAAAAAATGAAGAATAATTTTGTGATCGGTGAAATGCTTGACTACGATGCGCCTACAGGGGGTTACTTACTTCAATCGTGTTTTAGTATGGGTAAATTTTTGGCCGATCATTTAAGCGAACCTGTTTAAAGAGATGTTAAATTTCTGATTTTTAAATTTACGTTCAACCACCGGAAGTACCTTTTTTTTAACTTTTTAACAGTTTAAAACTTTTGTATTATATAAAGTCTAATACTTTATATTTGCTCAGTTTATAATTAAAAATAATATGGTGGCTACAAGTGAATATATTTTATGCGAAATACAAAACGGCGTTTTAGTTGTTACAATTAATCGTCCGGATAAATTAAATGCTTTAAATAAGCAAACGATCGAGGAACTGCACGAAACTTTGGTGGAAGCAGAAAATCAACCAGAGATCCGCGCGATCATATTAACAGGTTCAGGACAAAAAGCCTTTGTTGCGGGCGCAGATATTGCAGAGTTTGCGAATTTTTCTATAGAGCAAGGAAAACAACTTAGTTCAATTGGACACTTTAAGATATTTAATTTTATTGAGAATTACAGTAAACCA
>JAUXSA010000108.1 GCA_030681615.1 Bacteroidota bacterium | reverse complement strand
TTTGATAATAGGGTATCTGCTCCTGATAAGGTATATAATGTAGCCACTGTTCCTAACGTAGATGTATAGGCTCCAAATGTTCCACTGCCATTAGTACTCCAGGCTCCTGTAATAGCTCCTCCTGAAACAGTACCCGTTAATGGAATACTTGCTCCGGGACCTACACACACAGGCGTTACCGACGGTACCGTTACTACTACCTTTCTTAAAAATGATGACATGTAATGGAATAAACCACCTGTACTTGCATTCCCGCCAAAAACCCCTAATGCAAACACATCAACAGAATTGGCAACTGTATAAGAGCCAATTGGCAATGTAGCAATATTGGTTAAATTTAATTGCCCTCCATAAAATGGTCCGCCAGATAATGTAGCGGTTCCGGGTACCAAAGTAAAATTAGCAGCTGTAATTGGAACAACTACAGATGAGGTTGAATTATTTAACGTGAAGGCGCCTTCAGAGCCGCTTTTACATAATAGATTAAGATAAAACCCCTGATTATTTGTTCTTGAAAAAGAAACTAAATTAGATCCCGCACAATTTAACGGCGGTAATAAAGCTTCTCCCAATTCGCAGCCAGTGCCTGATGCATGCAAACAATATACAGGTTTTGTTGCATTAATATAAGTAAGTGGCAGAGTGGTTTTATAATGATAGGTATCTCCTTTATTAATTAATGTTGTTGTTGTAACTCCATCGTTAATGGTTAATTGGGTAAAATTTTCTGTTCCAACAACATAAGCTCCCTCATGTTCAGGACCATTCATATACCCCTTATTTAAAATATAATCTGTACCAACAATATCTACCGGAACGATCTGGTCGCCCATTAAATCATAGCAACCGGTAACACCAGAAACAGAATCATCGGCAACAGTTACTGCAATAGGTTTATCGGCAACAACAATAGTTCCTGAAAGATTATTTCCGGAAGTTGCTGTGTTTTGAACAGCATTCTCAACCGTGTAAGCGCTACCATAATTTGGTAACATAACACTATAAGTAACATTAGCAGGATGACCAATAACTGCACATTTAGGCGTGATCCATACAACAGTATTTGGTTGTGTGGCAACAATATTTATTTGTTGCTTTGGTTGATTAACGACTGGTTGTGTTCCACCCAAGTTACCGAGTGGTTGATTGTTCCATCTTGTTTGAAAGGGACAGACAAATTCTAAACCCATTCCATTTTGACCTTTCATAGAAAAAGTCTCGGGATTATAAAAAGTATTTGGACTGGAAATAACATCATAAACAACTGTAATATTTGCCGATGAGGAAATATATAAGCCATAAGGTAAAACAGCATCTGCGGGTTGTACTTCTAATGAATCAAAGCCTCTATTTGTAACAGAGGCCATTTTATCTCTCCAAAACAAATAATCAAAATTTGAGTTTGCAGGAATATTAATTGTTGTATCGTATCTATTTGGAGCAATAGCACTTGGCTGACGCAACCTCACAACAGTATTAGCTGTATTAAATGTTGAAATATGCACAACATAATCTTGCCTGAAAGTGTGATCTGGTGTAACCCATGGCGCTGCAAACCAAAAAGCAGTATCTATCTGTGCAAAAGACACAGTTAGCTTAACAAAGAAAAATAATGCCAATAAGGCTATTTTATTTCTTCTCTTCATTCTTTTTATTCTTTAAGTTCGTTTTAATACTATTGTCAATATTATTTAACTCTTCCTCATCAGCATCCTGGATCTTATCTCCAACAGTTTTAATTTTTTTAGCTGATTTTGTATACGTTAAAATTATTTCGTGACTACCACTTGAATATTTTTGTAAGGCTGTAGTTGCATAATCGTAACTATATCCTACAGTAAATTGTTTGCTGATGGTTGCCCCAAACATAGCTGAAGCAGAAGCCCCTATCCTATAGCCACCGCCAACCCAGAACATTTCTTTATAGATGCATTTTAAATTGAACTCTAATTGATAAGGAGCAGGATTATTATATCTGATCAACATAGAAGGTTGTAACACCCACTCTTTTTTCTTTTTATCCAAAACAAAATTATATCCCATAAAACCATACAAGTGTGGTGTTAACCTACCAATTGTATTTTGCCAATAGATCTTTCCTTTTGTTAATTGCTGACTACTTAAACCCATGAAGAAATTCTTGCTGTATAAGTACAAACCAGCATTCGCGTCAAAAGCATTGGCATTTAAAATATTATTTTTTAAGAACTCATCATCTTTATCATAGGTCTTAGCATTGTAAATTTTTACATTATACTGCACCGCACCAACACCAACACCAAAGCCTAAGTTTACTTTTTTATTTATTTTTACATGATAACTATAAGTTCCATAAAAAGAAGTACGGGACAATAAACCGCTTTTATCGTTTATAATTAAACCACCGGCTGCCATGTTAGGGCGTTTTTTAAATGTTCCATAACCACTGGCCATATAAGTAACAGGCGCGCCTTCAAAGCCTGTCCATTGGTTACGGTAACCCATGTTAAACTGCATTCCTTTGCTTGATCCAGCATATGCTGGATTATACAAATACTGATGAAGTGTAATGTTGGTGAATAAAGTTTGTTGTTGTGCGTTTGAGAACGAGTAACAAAGCATCAAAATAAATATATATAGTTTTATCTTCATAAAGTTATTTTAAAATAGTTACGGTTCCTTTATAAATTTTCTCATCATTTACATCGTGTAAATTGATGGTATAGAAGTATGCTCCTACAGGTAGCGGATTACCTTTATAGCTGCCGTCCCAGGCATTAGAGTATCCCACACTTCGATATAGCAGTTCGCCCCAGCGATTATATATCTCAATTTCAGCTTCGGGAAAGAACACATTAATAAAATCCAATCGCCAGATATCATTTTTTCCATCATTGTTTGGTGTGATCATGTTTGGAATTAACTGTGTAACCTCTGCGGCAATATTGGTTACTTTAATTACCTGACTATAACTACTGGTACAACCAAATTGATCGGTTATTGTAAGCGTTACAGTGTAAGATCCATTGCTTAAATAATTTGTATTTGGGTTTTGCAGGTTACTTGTTAGCGTATTTCCAAAATCCCAACTCCATGAAACAGCAGATTTTGATGAATCAATAAATGAAACGTTTGCTCCCAAACTTAAACCACTATTATTAATGTAGATGAATTTAGCAATTGGCCTTGGTGTTATATCAACAGTTTTTGTGATGACAGATTTACAGCCATTGTTTGAGGTCACTTCGTGTGTAATATTATATATACCCTGAGCCGGAAAAACCAAAGAAGTGTCTTTTGAATAAGCGAAGCCAAATCCGCCAAAGTCATAATAATATCCTCCGCTAGGTATTGATGCCGGCGCAGAAATTGTTGATTGATCTGTAAAGCTTATTAACTGTGCCGAACCTGTACAAGCTCTTGAAATTGTAAAACTTGCATTAGGCAAAGCATAAACGGTAACCGGCCTATAAACCGTATCATAACAATTAAACGTATTGCTAACTACAAGTTGAGCTGTATAGGTTCCTGCTAATGTGTACGTATAAATTGGATTGACAACTGTAGAATTACCACCATCGCCCATTTGCCACTGCCAGGTATTTAACGATCCTATACCTGATGTATTTATAGATTGGTCGGTAAATACGGTTGTTTGATTTAAACAAACTGTATTAACCGTAAAATTAGCAGTAGGTTTATCTCTAAAGTCTATCTTCACCTGATCAGACACACCAGCACAAATACCATTGTTGGTTGTACTAAAAGTAAGTATTACAAATCCCGCTGTAACTTCTCCAGGTGTAGCAATATAAGTTGGCGTAAGAGAAGTATTACTTGCAGTAAATGTACCCGCACCACCATACCATATACCCGTGTTTGAAGCAGTACCTGTAATTACTGCAGTTAAAGGAATAATCGGGTTATTCTTACAACTGTTAAGATCCACGCCTGTACTTACTGAAGCCGGCTGTGTGAAAATAACATTCACACTATCCGAAACTTCTTTACACTGCTGATTACCTGTACTGGTTAATTTTAATTTTATGATTCCCAAAGCAATATCTGAAGTACTTGGAATATACTGGCATAGTAAAGCAAATTGATTTGGAACAAAGATGCCTGTTCCGTTAGTGGTCCATTTTCCTGTGTTTGTTATGGCACCTGTTACCTGGCCATTTAAATTTACTGTTGCATTATTAGCACATCTAAAAATTGGATTTATTAAACTCGCTTTGACTAAAGGAGCATGAACAATATTTATACTGACTGTACTCGCTACTGCATTACAAATACCATTATTGGTACTTGTGAGCACAAAGGTTAACTGATTTAAGGTTGTATCAGTATTTGAAAGAATATAGCTAGGCGTAAACGTATTTATGCTGGGCGTAAAAGTTCCGTTACCAGGTGCTTGAACCGACCAAACACCTTGTGTACTGGCGCCAAATACATTGCCATTTAAATTAACTGTTGCATTATTTGAACAAATGATAGAGCTAGAACCAGCAGTAACAATTGGCGCTTGCTTCACATATAATCTCAAAGTATCTGATACATTTGGACAAATACCTGTGGATGTTAAAACGAATTTTACTAAACCTCCAGATACAGGTGGCGTTGGCGTTGGTATAATTGCCAGGGAAGTATCAATAGGATTTGGTGTATAAACATTATTTATAATTTGATTTGGTCCACCGGACAATGATCCAAAACCATTCAGACTCCAAACACCGGTAATAGGGCCGCCCCCGATCAATCCATTCAAAGTAAAAGTAGTGTTTGAACAAATAGTTGCAGTTGGAACAGTATTAGCAAATACAAACGCGTCTATACCAAACTCTGTAGTGTAAGCGTAAGAACTACCGCCAAGTGTACCGCCATTGTGAACACCTAAACCAAAAATATCATTTTGATTTCTTAAAACATTATGCGAACCAACTGCAATTGTTGTAGTTGGGAAATATAATCTTGCAGCAACTAAATTACCCCCACTACCCGGCACAGCAGTAAAACTTGCAGGAGAAATAGGAACGTTAACAGCGTTACTTGTTAGAGTAAATGTACTTTGAAAACCATTTCTTGTGTATAGATTTAAATTCAATGAATCGCCACTTAGCCTTGTAAACGCAGTGGTGTATGAACCTGCGCAATAGGCCGGTGTAACCTGCGCCCCGCTTAATTTACAACCATAACCGCTTACATGTGTTACGTAAACCGGCTTATCTGTTTCAATATAAGTCAATCCGGAAATATTTATAGAATAAGTTTCTCCTGTATTGATCAACCAGTTAATGGTGCCTGTACCTGTTGTAATTGTTAAACTGGTTGAGTTTAAAGTAGCCAGAACATAGGCTATATCAGAGGTTCCCTCCCCTTTAATGATAACATGTTCTTTACCAATATTACTGCTGGTGGTTATCTGATCTGCAAAGTAAGAGGGGCAAAGTGCTGTTGATGTTCTGATAGCGCCGCTGATTGTTACTGCTATTGATTGATCGGCTGAAATGATAGAACCCGCTAATTCACTAGGGTTAACAGCATTATTATCTTTCATCGAAAAAGTTTCACCTTGTTGCAAAGATCTTGCAAAGGTTACGTTTTTTGCCCTACCTACGCAAGCTGCACGCGGTGTAACCAAAATTGTTGTTGTTCCCGGTTTAGTTGCAACTATATCAAAGCCAACACCAGCATCTGCGGGTGCTACAACCGATAGGATGGAGTTTGGAAAAGGTGTGTAAAAATCGGTTCCGATCGCTCGTTGCCCTTTAAGGCTTATCATTTCCTTGTTATTTCCCGAGCCAATGGTATAATAAACTGAAATATTAGATGTAGAACTGATATAAATCCCTTTGTTACTTACACTGTTTGTTGGCGCACCTTCTACAGCTGTAATGGAAGCGCTTAAATTGGATACAGACAGTGAGTTGGCTGCCATCGTTAACGAATAGTTTACCCCAGTAGCTATATTTGCCGGCTGCCTAACATAAACTGTTGCTGCCTGTGAATAGGTTTGTACATGGAGTTCAATAGGTGATTGCCCCATTGTAGCTGAAATGTCAGGAGCAACAAACCAAAAGCTTGTATCTACCTGTGCCTTAGGCTTAACTAAAAAAACAAACAAGAATAGAAATAAAAATAAATATCTTACCATACAGGGTTATGCTTGAAACTATTAATTCTACGAATATACAAAAAATATTGAAATTTTACATAAATTAACAAAAAATTGAAGCTAAATTTACAAACACAAACAGAGGGAAATATATGCCAATAAACCGCCTAAAAATAGAACCCTTTAAAAAACTTGAACTTTTTGCGAAAAAAGTCGTTGAAGGGTTTATCACAGGCCTGCATAAGAGCCCCTTTCATGGGTTTTCTGTTGAATTTGCCGAACACCGGCTATATAACACCGGCGAGAGTACCCGACATATTGACTGGAAATTATTTGCTCGTTCTGGGCGGTTATTTGTGAAACGTTATGAAGAAGAGACCAACCTGCGTTGTCAAATTGTAATTGATGTTTCTGCAAGTATGCAATTTCCTAAAGATTCGGAGAATAATAAATTAAATTTTAGTGTTTATTCGGCAGCTGCCCTTTGCGAATTATTAAAACAACAGCGCGATGCTTTTGGCCTTACACTTTTTGAGAACGAAATTATTAAACACTTTGCCCCAAAAGGGAGTCCTTCACACCAAAAACTTATTTACAACACACTCGAAGAAATTTTAGATAAGAATTTTGAAAGTAAAAATACTTCAGCGGCCACAACATTAAATCAAATTGCCGAAATAATCCATCAACGTTCGCTCGTAATTATATTTAGCGATATGTTCGAGAATAATTCTGAGAACGAAGAATTATTTTCTGCGCTACAACATTTAAAATATCGCAAACACGAGGTAGTGCTTTTTCACGTAGTTGATAAAGCAAAAGAAATAGATTTTGAATTTGAGAATAAACCGTATCATTTTATTGATCTGGAAAGTGGCGAAGAGATAAAATTAAATCCCAGCCAGATCAAAGAACAATACCAACAATCTATTAATCAATACAAAGATCTTTTAAAATTAAAGTGCGGACAATATAAGATAGATTTCGTGGAAGCCGACATTAACAAGGGTTTCGACAACATCTTGTATACCTATCTGGTAAAAAGAAATAAGATGCTATAAATTCTTTTAGACTTTATCTATAAAATATTTATTTTTATCTATTCAATATTAGATTTATGAGCGACCAAACTTTTGAACCAACAGCTGAAACTGCCAATACAATTAAATGTAAAAATTGTGGCGCTAACTTAAGTTTTAAACCTGGTACAGATAGCCTTACCTGCCAATATTGTCAAACTCAAAATGAAATTGTAGTTGAAAAAACAGAGATCACTGAAAATGATTACACTAGTTTTTTAGAACAAAATGTTGCGTCATCCGAAAAGCAAACCATTTCAACCGTTAAGTGTGATAGTTGCGGATCCGCCACTACTCTGCCTCCCAACGTTACTTCAAGTAGTTGCCCGTATTGCGATACGCCATTGGTTATAAAAAATGCAGCTACCTGCTCCATCATAAAACCTAAATATTTATTACCATTCAAGATCGAACGTAATAAAGCTAAAGAAGGATTTATAAAATGGGTTGGCGGTTTATGGTTCGCGCCCAACAAATTAAAAGATTACGCACAACACAGTCTCGAAAAATTAAAGGGTGTGTATATGCCTTACTGGACGTACGATAGCAATACACATAGTAATTATACCGGCTTGCGTGGTGTTTATTATTATGTTACCGAAACTTATCGCGATAGCCAGGGAAAAACTCAAACACGCCAGGTACGTCATACCAATTGGTATCCGGCAAGTGGAAGCGTAAATAATTCTTTTGATGATATTTTAGTTTGTGCATCACACTCTTTACCAAAAAAATTAGTGCAGGATCTTGAGCCATGGGACCTTCCGGAGTTAGTAGCTTATAACGACCAATTCTTAGCCGGTTTTGTAACTGAAAGTTATCAAACAGAATTAAAACCCGGTTTTGAAGAAGCCAAGGAGCGCATGCAACCAATTATCAGGAGTAGTGTGAACTCTGATATTGGCGGCGATACACAACAAATAACTTCGCTCAATACGCAATACAACGATATCTCTTTTAAACACATTTTATTACCATTATGGATCAGTGCCTACAAGTACAACGAGAAAGTATATCGTTTTACCATTAACGCCAGAACTGGTGAAGTGCAAGGCGAAAGGCCTTACAGCGCCTGGAAAATATTCTTTTTTAGCCTGGCAATTGTTGCGGTAATTGGTACAATTATTTATTTTGTAAGAAATAAAAACTAAATTTTCGTTAATTTATTTTCGTTGATTAAACCTTTGAAATGAATTGCAGTCATACTGAAAATCAGTAATGACACCCAGAATATTAATTTTAGCTGACATTAATTCTTCACATACTCAAAAATGGGTATTAGGGTTGGCTAATGACAATTTCAACATCGGTATTTTTTCATTTAACGCTTCTAAAAACAATTGGTACTGTGATCACGAGAACATAATCTGTTTAAACAAACGAAAAACAAAAGCAAGCCTAACTTTAATAAACAAACTGGCTTATTTATTATTTTGGCCAAACTTAATTTACCAGATCATTAAATTTAAACCAGATGTTATTCATTCGCATTATGCATCAAGCTACGGACTGTTAGGTGCCTTAACTCTTTTTAAACCATACGTTGTATCGGCTTGGGGTAGTGATGTAATGGAGTTCCCAAAAAAGAATTTTTTAAATAAATTCATCCTAAAATTTGTTTTGTTTCGCGCCAATAAAATTTGTGTTACATCAACTGCTCTAAAAAAAGAGATCGCAGCTTACACAAAAAAGCAAGCTTATGTTATTCCTTTTGGCGTTAACTTAAATGTGTTTTACGCAAATAATTTACCCCATGATAATACTGATTTTACCTTTGGAATTGTAAAAGGATTGGAACCTATTTACAATATTGATAAAACCATTATTGCATTTTATTCTTTGGTGAAAAAGCATTCCCATCTTTCACTAAAATTAAAAATAGTTGGTGGTGGCTCTCAAAAAGAGAACCTGCTTGAATTGATAAATTACTATGGCTTACAAAACAATATTGAAATGGTTGGTTTTGTTTCACATGAACAAATTCCAACGCACTTAAATACAATGGATGTTTTAATAAATGTTTCAGAAGCTGAAAGTTTTGGAGTGAGTGTAGCAGAAGCTATGGCGTGTCAGATCCCAGTAATAGTGAGTGATTTGGATGGTTTTAAGGACTTGATCCCTGACGAAAGTATTGGTTTGATCACACACTCTACCTCTCCTTTAGATATTAGTATAGCAATGGAAAAATATCTCATGAATAATGAATTAAGATCAACCCTTGCTAAAAATGCCTTTCAACGCATCTCCGAAAAATTTAGCTGGAGCCAGAATTTAAGCGAAATGGAAAAACTTTATTTTGAAATGACTTAACTTCCTACATGTTTAAACACATAGGCACATAGATTAAAAAAATAAAAAGAGTAATATAGAGATCATAGTATTGAAGTTTCGCTTCAATACGCTATGTGTGACTTATTTCAATTCTAAAAAATTAGTCTATGAAAAAACTATGAGTCTATGTGGTAAAAAATTACGAATACTTTCTTACAACGTTATGTATCTCAATGATCGGTTTTAAAAACTCTTCAAGATCATAAACACATAGTTGCGAAGCTGCGTCACATAAAGCTTTTGAAGGTTCAGGATGCGTTTCAATGAACATACCGTCAATACCACTGGCCACTCCTGCCCTGCTTAACACAGGTAAAAATTCTCTTGCACCACCCTTTGCATCCGCACTTGGAATACCATATTTTCGCACACAATGCGTTACATCAAACACAACCGGGTAACCTAAATTATTCATATGAAAAAAACTGCGTGGATCAACGATCAGATCGTTATAACCAAAAACATATCCACGCTCGGTTAAAATTATATTATCATTTCCTGCATCTTTACATTTTTGTGCGGGATGTTTCATATTATCCGGTGCTAAAAATTGTCCGTGTTTAATATTAACTACTTTACCGGTTTTTGCCGCAGCAACTAATAAAGAACTTTGCATACACAAATAAGCCGGTATCTGTAAAACATCGCATACTTCGGCCGCAAGAGCAGCCTGATAACTTTCATGAATATCTGTTAATAGAGGGAAACCAAACTGCTCTTTCACTTTGGCAAGTATCTTCATACCTTTTTCCATACCTGGCCCGTCGTAATAACTTAAACTGCTACGGTTATCCTTTAAAAAACTTGACTTATAAATAATTTTAATTTTTAATTTTTCTCCAACCTCTTTTAGCTTTTCGGCGGTTTTCATCATTATGTTTTCATCTTCAATAACACAAGGTCCAGAGATCAAAAATAATTCCTTAGAACCACAGTCTATATTTCCAACTTTAACGATCTTTTTTTGCATAAAATTAACTTTTTTAATAAGACCACAAGATAAACAATTTTATGTGCATAATAAATTTACTTTATCACAAAAATTACAAACACAAAGCCTTTTCTTTATGTTATGGAAAAAGTTCACCTGATTGCTATTGGCGGAAGCGCCATGCATAATATGGCTCTTGCATTGCACGAAAAAGGAATTAATGTTAGCGGCAGCGATGATGAAATTAATGAACCCAGCAAAAGCCGTTTAGCAAAGGCGGGAATTTTACCCGCGGATATAGGCTGGTTTCCTGAAAAAATAACAAAAGATATAACGGCTGTTATACTTGGTATGCATGCGCGCGCCGATAATCCTGAATTGATCCGTGCTAAAGAATTAGACCTAAAGATTTATTCTTACCCCGAATATATTTACGAAGCTACAAAAGATAAAACGCGCATTGTTATTGGTGGAAGTCACGGAAAAACAACCATTACAGCAATGATATTGCATGTGATGCATTTTCATAAAATAGAAACAGATTTTTTGGTTGGCGCGCAACTAGCGGGTTTTGACACGATGGTAAATTTAACCAACACTTCAAAATATGCTGTTATAGAAGGTGATGAATATTTGGCCTCACCAATAGATCGCCGGCCAAAATTTCATTTATACAAACCAAATATTGCCATTTTAAGCGGCATTGCTTGGGATCACATCAACGTTTTTCCCACTTTCGAAAATTATGTTGAGCAGTTCACTAAATTCATAAATTTAATTGAACCTAAAGGCCATTTGATCTATTGTGCCGAAGATAAAGTACTTGCAAACACCTGCGAAAAAGCTGAGAACACTTCAATTGTTAAACAACCTTACTCCGTTCCTAAAAATGAAATTGTAAATGGCACAACTTATTTAATTGTTGGTGATAAAAAAATCCCACTACAAATATTTGGCAACCACAATTTAATGAACTTAAACGGCGCACGAATGGTTTGTAACACTATTGGGCTTAGCGACGAACAATTTTACGAAGCCATTCAATCTTTTAAAGGTGCTGCTAAGCGTTTAGAGTTAGTTTATAAAGAGAAAGATTTTAATTTTTATAAAGATTTTGCACACTCCCCTTCAAAATTAAAAGCAACAACGGATGCCGTTAAGAAACAATTCACTAGTCGCTATATTGTTGCCTGCATGGAGTTACACACCTTTAGCAGTTTGAACGAGGAATTCTTAAATGAATATAATGGCTCAATGGATCTGGCCGATGAAGCTATTGTTTATTTTAATCCGCATACCATTGCCCATAAAAAATTAAAAGAGATAACAGAAGAACAGGTACACAAAGCCTTTAATCGTAAAGACCTAAAAGTATTCACAAAAAGCTCGGATGTGGTTGATCACCTTAAGTTAAAAAAATGGGACAATAAAGTACTTTTGATGATGAGCAGTGGTAATTTTGACGGTGTTGATTTTAATGCCTTAGCTAAAGAACTTACACTTTAAAAAGTAACATTTATGTAACTTACATAAATGTTACTTAAAATAGATCTGTTGTAACCACATCTTAAATAAGGGGTCAATAAATTCTGTAGCGGAGCCCACATTATCAATCACTTCTTTATTCTCCAATCCTTCCTTTATACGAATTACATTGGCCGATGTACCTAATTTATAGGTTTGCATTGTATCTTTAGAGCTTAACTGTTTTACACCATCTACTAAAGCCTTTAAATAATTTAATTGATTATTGGTTAAATTATCGGTCTCACGCTGGAAAAGGATACTGTTTTGCAACATTAAATTCTCTAAAGCATTGTCAATATCTTTATCCGTACAGGTTCTTTTTGAGAATAACCAGGTCTGCTGCGCCAATTGCTGAACAAAATAAGGATGGTTTTCCATCAGCCTTGCGATCCTTTCTGCCTGAGCTTTATCTATTCTTTTTTTAGTATCGCTAAAACGTTTAATGATAAAATTTACCCAATAATTCTCTTTTATCTTTTCTAAAAAAACAACATCACCAAACTTATAAAATGGCATAGCCGTGCTTGAAAAAATATCCATTAGCAAATGTCTTTTACTGCCATACAAACAATAAGAAGTGTGTTTATGATGCTGCCAGTGTGCTCGCAACTTTTTTTGGAAAGCCAATGGTTCATCAAAAAAAGCAATATTTTGAAATTCATCAATGCACACTACTATTTTGATCTTTTTGTTCTTACAAATATTTTCTGCAAGATCCAGAATCTCATCCTGACCTTTTTTGATCTCTTTCCAATCAAGCGAAATAGAAAGATCATTCGTTGGATCTATACCCACTGAGAATTGCGGAACCATCTTCTTAAAGAGGGCTTTCCCAGCCCTAATACGTTCTTCCCATTTAGTAGAGGTTACTTTGATCAGCTCACGAATGTATGTTTCGTAAAATTCCTGTTCTGTCCGGATATTGAAGAGATCAATAAAACAAAAAACAAGCTTTGGGTTCTTACGCTTGCTTTGCTCCGTGGCTTTTTTTACAAGCGACGACTTGCCCCACCTGCGTGGAGATATAAGCACTGTATTGGTACCGGAATTAAAGTTCTGCAATAATCTTTCCATTTCCGCCTGGCGGTTGGTAAAGTCCTGCCCACTTACAATTTTACCAAAAACAAAAGGAGTTGTTTCCATCTTAAGTCAAAAATATACAACAAATATAAGTTACATTTGTGTAACTTACAAAAATGTAACTTACACAAATGTTACCTAACCAATTAATTAACATATTATGGGGTTAATTAATTTTATTAAAACCTTGTAAATTGCTATTTTTGCTAGGCTTTTGAAAAATTACATCATACTCATAATACTATTGTTTTTTGGTAATGCGTATTGCCAGAATTTTTCTATTGGCGGCAGTATAAAAGATGCTACTAATGGCGAAACAATTATTGGGGCTACTATTCTTTTAAAAGAAGCAAATAAAGCCACCTCTACCGATCAATACGGCTTTTTCTCAATTGCAGCGCCAAAGGGCAAATACACAGTTATCATTTCTTATATCGGCTACAAAACAATTATACAGGAAATTGAGTTGGATAAAAACACAACGCTAAACGTTTCTTTTTCACCTGCCGAAACCAATTTAAATGAAGTAGAAATTACTACCAAAAGAGGAAATGAGAATGTAAAGAACACACAAATGAGTTCTGTGCAATTAGATATGGCCGAGATCAAAAAAATTCCAGCTTTTATGGGCGAAGTAGATATTTTAAAGACCATACAGCTTTTGCCCGGTGTAAAAAACGCGGGCGATGGCAATACGGGTTTTTATGTGCGCGGCGGCGGTCCTGATCAGAATTTAATTTTGTTAGATGAAGCACCAATTTATAATGCCTCTCACCTACTCGGTTTCTTTTCTGTATTTAACGGCGATGCTATAAAAAATGTGAATCTTTTTAAAGGTGGTATGCCTGCACAGTACGGCGGACGTTTATCCTCTGTTCTTGACATTAGCATGAAGGATGGTAACAATCAGCATTTCCAGGTTGAAGGTGGGATTGGCGTTATTGCTTCACGATTAACGATACAAGGTCCAATAGTAAAGAACAAAGGCTCGTTTATTATTAGTGGACGTCGCACCTATGTTGATGTATTGGCAAAACCATGGATAGAGAAATCTGATTTTAAAGGTACATCGTATTTTTTCTATGATCTTAATGCAAAATTTAATTACATACTTAACGATAAGAACCGTTTATTTTTAAGCGGCTACTATGGTCGCGATAAATTTATTTTTACCGACGAAGAAGGTGGCTTTAAAACTAAGATCCCATGGGGCAATGCCTCGGGATGTTTAAGATGGAACCATGTCTTTAATTCAAAACTATTTTCAAATATGTCGGCTGTATTTACAAACTATGATTTTAGTTTTGGTGCCACACAAGATGATTTTGAAGTGATCATAAAATCAGGCATCAGCGATTACAATTTAAAATACGACCTTAATTTCTTTCCAAATTCAAGACATACAATTAAAACAGGAGTAAATTATATTTTCCATGTGTTTGTTCCTACAAGTGTAAGTGCTAAACAAGGCTCAACAGAGTTTGATCTTGGCAAAACAATTAAACTATACTCACACGATGCAGCCATTTATGTAAGTGACGATTGGGAAGTTTCTCAAAATTTAAAAGTAAATGCAGGTTTACGCTTTGGAAATTTTACGCAGGTGGGTCCATTTAACCGGTACGTAAAAGATTTTACAGGAAAGATAACAGATACCGTTTCGTACAAAAGCAATGAGGTAGTTGCCAATTATAACGGTTTGGAGCCACGGTTCTCTGCCCGTTACACCTTAACCAAAACTGCTTCTTTAAAAGCATCTTATGCGCGCAATTTTCAATACATACATTTAGCTTCCATTTCATCGGTAAGTTTACCAACAGATGTGTGGATGCCTTGCACCGAAATAATTAAACCACAGGAATCAAATCAATATGCAATTGGTTTTTTCAAAAATTTTAAAGACAATATTTTTGAAACAAGTGTAGAGGTTTATTACAAGACCATGAGCAACCAAATAGATTATAAAGAAGGTGCACAGCCTGCAGATAATGTATTTGATAATCCCGATAACGCTTTTACTTTTGGAAAAGGCTGGGCTTACGGCGCAGAATTTTTTGTGAAAAAAAATGTTGGCAAATTCACAGGTTGGGTTGGTTATACTTTATCATGGACATGGCGACAATTTAAAGAAATAAATTATGGAGAAAAGTTCTTAGCAAAATACGACAGAAGGCATGATGCCTCTGTAGTTTTAACCTATGATGCCAACAAACAATGGAATTTTGGAATGGTCTGGGTTTACGGTTCTGGTAATAGAGGTACATTACCAAACGGATTTTTTCTTTACGAAGGAAGTTTAAGTAACGATTACGGCTTAAGAAATTCGTACCAGTTCATTCCTTATCATCGTATGGACTTAAACGTAACATTCTCTCCTGACAGAACAAAAAAACTCGAAAAAAGAAAACAAACATTAATAGCAAAATATAAAGAAGAAGGTAAAGATACGTTAAATGTAACCGTAACAAAAAAATGGGCTAAGAATTTTAGCAACAGTTTTACCTTAAGTGTATTTAACGCATATAACCGCCACAACCCATATTTTATTTATTTAACCCGCGAAGGTGATTTTACAAAAGGAACGCTAAAAGTTGGTGCAAAACAAGTATCACTGTTTCCAATATTACCAAGTTTAACATGGAATTTTAAATTTTAATGAAGCACTTAATTTACATAACATTTGTTTTTATTCTTTTCTCTTGCAGAAAAGAAGTAAAATTAAAACTGCCCGATTACAAGCAAAAAGTAGTAGTTGAAGCTAGTATAGAGACCAACGGCTATGCTATTGTATTTTTATCTTACGCAGTTCCTTATTTTGGTGAATTTGATTACACTGCTCCTGAAAAAACATTTATTAAAGGTGCTTTTGTTACAGTTACTGATGGAACAACTATAGATACACTTACAGAGCTGGATCCAAATACAGGTTACGCTTATTTAGGTTTTAAATTAAAAGGCCAGCAAGGAAGAAATTATACATTGAAAGTATCTGTTGATGGAAAAATATTTGAAACAACTACATCCATTCTAACACCTGCAAAATTAGATAGTTTATATTTTAAAGGGGAAGAAGATACTTTGGGTTTTATGTGGCAAACTTTTTCTGAACCTCCTGGCTCAGGAGATTGTTACCGTTGGTATGCCAAACGGTTGGGGCGCGACCAGTTTTATGCAGCGCCGTTTGTTTCTGTTTTTGAAGATAAATTCATTGACGGAAAAACATTTGATTTTTCTTATGACCGTGGTCCACAACCAAACGAAATACAGGAATACCGCGACGATCCTGAAAGGGGATACTATAAACGTGGCGACACAGTTGTGGTCAAGTTTTGTAAGATCGGGCGACGGGAATATGATTTCTGGAACACTTATTATCAAAACAAAGCAAGTAACAGTAATCCTTTTAGCGCGCCATCAAATATAAAAAGTATGTTTGAAGGTAACCAGGAGGTATTTGGTGCCTTTGTTGGTTATGCTCCTGCATTTGACACAATAATTATTCCCAAAAATTAAAATGGATACAAATAAAATAAATTTAATAGACCTGTATATCGAAAATAATCATTTCGGAAAATTAGTCGGAATGGATTTTAAAATAATTTCAGAAGGCATTGTAGAATATTCACTCACCATTAAAAAAGAACATTTGGCAACACCAAATGCGGCGCATGGTGGCGTTATCTCTGCTTTGATCGATGGAGCTTTGGGTGTTGCCGGACTTTCGTGTGTATACAAAGAAAATAAAGTGGTTAGCACTATAGAATATAAATTGAATTTTTTATCTCCTGCCTTACTGGGCGATCAATTAATTGCAAAAGCAAAAGTGGAACAAAAAGGCAAACGCATTTTGATCATTAGCTGCGATGTTTTTTGCCTGAACAGGGAAAATAAATTAGTTGCAAAATCATTAGGTACATTTAACGCATACGATGCAGCAAAGGCCGGTTACAAGTAGTAGAATTTTAAAAATAAAAAAAACCGCTAACAAGAGCGGCTTTTTTTATTTACTAATGCTAAAATTATTTTTGAATAATGAACCTGCCGGTATAGTTTTGTGTACCATTATTCAATTTAAGAATATAGGCGCCTCCTGGTAACTCATCTATATTTATTTTTTTATGTAATTCACCGTTCTCATTTTCGTAAGTATTTCTAAAAATAACCTGACCCAGAGTGTTGAAAATTAACACATCAGTTGTTTTTGCTTTGATATCGATATTATTTATACTTAAAATAAACTCACCGTTATTTGGGTTTGGATAGATTTTAACTGAAGTATTTATAGTACTGTTACTTTTTATTCCTGAAATAAGATTAGTATTAATGGTTATCATTGCAGAATCGCTACACAACGAATCGTATACATGTAAATACACATTGAAAATACCTGAAGGAGAATAGGTATGATTTACGGTAGAACCAAAACCATTTTGCGAATCACCAAAGCTCCAGTAATAATTAGCAAACGGACTAGCACCAGTAGTGGTACTTACAAAATGAACAACTCCATTTGGCAACACTGTGTAATTAAAATTTGCATTCAGGTTACATACAGAATTAGTTATTGTAATATATTGCGTGATAGAATCTGTACATAACGAATCACTTAAATATAATGTTACTGGATATGTACCATTGTTTGAATAATTCTGTGTGGTTGTTTGTCCAAACGAAGAACCTGGATAAAAGAACCACTGGTATTGTGTAAATGGTGTAGTACCTGTTGAAGTACTTGCAAAATTCACAGATCCATTTGCGTTAACCGTGTAGTTAAAATTAGCGTTAAGATTACAAGGGATTGAGCCTATTGTAATATATTGCGTGATAGAATCTGTACATAACGAATCACTTAAATATAATGTTACTGGATATGTACCATTATTTGAATAATTATGCGTGGTTGTTTGTCCAAACGAAGAACCCGGATAAAAGAACCATTGGTATTGTGTAAATGGTGTGGTACCGGTTGAAGTACTTGCAAAATTCACAGATCCATTTGCATTAACAGTGTAATTAAAATTAGCATTAAGGTTACACGGACCCGAGCCTATTGTTATATATTGTGTGATCGAGTCTGTACATAACGAATCACTTAGATATAATGTTACTGGATACGTACCATTGTTTGAATAATTATGTGTGGTTGTTTGTCCAAACGCAGAACCTGGATAAAAGAACCATTGGTATTGTGTAAATGGTGTGGTACCGGTTGAAGTACTTGCAAAATTCACTGATCCATTTGCATTAACAGTGTAATTAAAGTTGGCATTTAAATTACATGTTGCTGTATTCACAGTTATATAAATAGCGGTAGAATCAAAACAACTTCCATCATTAACATATAAAAATACCGGATAATTGCCATTGTTTGTAAATGTATGAGTAGTAGTTGCACCTGTTGAAGTCCCTGGTAAAAAATACCATTGATAGGTAGAACTTGCCGTTGTGCCTGTTGAAGTGCTGGCGAAATTAACAACGCCATTAGGACCGACCGTATAATTAAAATTTGCATTCATATTGCAAACAGAAACGTTATATGTAACAGAATCCGAACAGGTACCATTTTGAACATATAAAGTAACCTGATGATTTCCATTAGTAGCAAATGTATGTGTTGCTGTACTTCCGGTAGCTGAACCTGGATAAAAATACCATTGATATGTAGTACCTGCTGTTGTGCCTGTAGATGTACTTGTAAAACTAACAGAATTGTTAGCTCCTACTGAATAACTGAAATTTGCATTTATATTACAGGTATTTGTATTTACAAAAACACTCATATAGGTAGAATCAAAACAATTGCCATCGTATAAATATAAAACAACAGAGTGGTTACCGTTAGTGTACGTATGCGATGGATTTGGTGTAGAAGCTGTGCCTGGAAAAAAATACCATTGATATGTGGTACCTGCCGTGGTGCCAGTGGAAGTACTTGAAAAATTAACTACACCATTTGCCCCTACTGTGTAGGTAAAACTTGCATTTAAATTACAAACGGAAATATTATACGTAATTGAATCAGTGCACGTGCCATTTTGAATAAATAAAGTAACCGCGTGATTGCCATTTGTTGAAAAAGAATGAGATGCTGTTGCACCAGAAGCTATGCCCGGATTAAAATACCATTGATACGTTGTTCCCGAATTTGTACCGGTTGATGTACTTGCAAAATTTACCACATTGTTTGCTCCAACACTGTAAGTAAAATTTGCATTTAAATTACAGGTACTTGTATTTACAGTTATATAAACAACTGTAGAATCAAAACAACTAACATTATTCACATATAAAAAAACAGGGAAAGTGCCGTTTGTAAAAGTATGAGTAGCTGTTGGACCTGTCGCTGTTCCGGGTAAAAAATACCATTGATAAGTAGAGCTTGCTGTTGTACCGGTAGATGTGCTCGCAAAATTTACGACTCCATTGGCTCCTACTGTATAACTAAAACTTGCGTTTAAAGGACAAAGTGCTTTATAGGTTGTGTGTAGTGCTAAAAAGCAAAACAACATTACTATTTTTTTAAAGTGATTTTTCATTGTGCTTTTTAAGTCAAATTTTTTCATTATTTAATTTTTATGATGGATAAATCAGATCTCTAATACACCATTACATACACAATCTAAAAATGGTTGGGCGAAATTTAGATTTAAACTAATAAACAAGTTAACCAATTAATAATAAGCGACTTAAAATTGAAAGAAAATTCTTTTTAAAAAAAATTTAAGAACAGATCAGTATTTAGCCAATTTTTCCTGGAAAGAAAGGTCTCTGTTTGCGGCGTGAATTTTTATATTTAAGATCAATTCATCACAACCATTCTTTAATATTTCGGTTTGAATTTGTTGGATCAAATTATAAACCT
>JAUXSA010000116.1 GCA_030681615.1 Bacteroidota bacterium | reverse complement strand
TTTCAATTTCAGTTTGCTCCTTTTGCGGCTATTACAGTTTCTACCAATGTAGTAAGCGACCTTGGAAATAATATCCAGTTCTCAGGATCGCAGGTTGTTGCAATTGGCGGTGGCTTTAATACAACCAATGCGCGATTTACTGCCCCTGTAACAGGTTTGTATGAATTTAACGGAAGTTTAGAGATCCTTCTTAATCCAGCGGCAGCAGGAAATAACTGGATCTATTTGGAAATATGTAAAAATCCTGCAACCCCATCAATTTTAAAACGGTCGCTAACTAACAATCATGATGCATCTATAACAACTTATTATGTTTTGCAGGTACATACATTAGTTAACCTAACAGCGGGCGAAGTTGTATTTTTAAGAGCTGATGGAAATTCCGGAGGTACTGGTGGACAAATAACCACAACCAACCAACCGAACTTAATAAATTCGTTTAGTGGACACTTAATAAGATAATAAAAATGAGGCAATTTTTATCCATATTACTTTTAGCACTTATTGCACTTCCTGTTTTTTCGCAGGTACCAACGACTATAAATTACCAGGGCATTGCGCGCGATGCAAGCGGAAACCCGGTCGCAAACCAAACAATTGGACTACAGTTTAAAATTTCAAACCCTGCCAACACTTCTTTTCATAGCGAAACCCAAAGTGTAACTACCAATTCGCTCGGTTTATTTTCAACAAAAATTGGCGCGGTAACCCCTTTGCCTACTACAGGCTGGAATAGTATGCCGTGCATTCTGGATGTTTCTATTGATGTAAATAGTAGCGGCTTTGTATCTCTTGGCAGTCAGACCTTAGCAAGCGTACCTTATGCACTGTATACATTAAACAGCGGCGCTTTACCAACGGCAACACTTAACGGAACAACATTAAAATATAATGCAGGTACTTCTCAATGGCAAATTGACACTTTATTGCTTAATAATGGTTCAAGAGTAAGTGTGGGTAAAAGAAATGTGGTTCAAAATAATAAATTTAAATCCGTAGCAGATAACGTTTCTGATAGTGCCGCAATTTTTGGTTTACATACATCTGCCACAGATGGGTATGCCGGGGTAAGAGGATTCGCATCTGGCAGCTCCCTTCCAAGTTCAACACTTAACGCCACTGGTATTGCAGGCGGACATTTTGTAGGCTTCAATCTTCTTGGACAAGGTATTGGCGCTTTGGGGCAAGGTATTTCTAATTCCGGTAATGGAATAGGTGTTGTTGGTATTGGGTCATCAAACGGAATCTCCATTGGATCTAATTATGCCATTGGTTTGTACGGTTCAGTAGATCTAAATTCAACAGCAGTTAATAAATATGCCGGCGTTTTTGATAATGGCGGTGTGATCATTAGAGACTCTTTAATATTAGGGCCGGGCACAAATGTTGGAGTTGCTGGTGATGTATTAACCAGAAGCTCTACGGGCAGGGCAAGATGGCAAGCGCCAGGGGCTGTTGCAGCAGGTCCTTTTACAAGTTCAGCAAACTATATTCACGCTGCTCCAAGCTTTACTAATAACCGAATAGTTTTTGGTCTAGCATATCCTACACTAGGTTTTCCTTTTCAAAGCAGGTTTACTGTGGTGAATGGTTCTGCAAATAGTTCCGACACTGCTGTTATTATCTCTCAGCTAAACTCTACAAGACCTGCCCTATACGCAGAGGTAAAAGGTTTGGGATATGCAATTAGCGCTTTACAGGGGAATACAGCGTTAGGTTCTTACGCCGGTTTTTTTGATGGTGGCGTAATTATTAAAGGTAAAAACACTTTAAATAACGCTTATGGCTTAATTGTAAAAGACCTTTCAAGTGCAAATTTATTTGCCGTTAGAAATGATGGCAAGGTTGGAGTTGGAACTCTGTCGCCGGCAGAAACTGTTCAGATAGAAAGTAATACTGGGATGTCGGATTTATCGATCATCTCTAATTCGATCTCAAGCATCGCTTTAGGAACACCAACTCTTCACAACAGGGGTGTTATCCGTTACAACCATGCAAGTAACACTATGGATATCTGGACCAATAATACTCCTAACAGAATCTTTATTGATCCAAGTGGTTACATAGGTTTAAAAACAAACAATACAAGCGGACACGATCTTAATATCTTCAACCCAGGAAATAATACATCCATTAAATTCACAAATAATTTTACTTCTAATTTAGGTTTGGTAATTGGGCAAAGCAATACGGTCAGTTATCTTGCAAGTTATGAAAATACACCTTTTAATTTTGTAAATAACACAACAACATTTATGACCGCACAACCAAATGGTAATGTTGGAATTGGATTAGGTAATGTGCCTTCAGTGAACTCACGTTTAGCTATAAAGGACGGCCATTTTCAAACACAACAAACTGTTGGGCCAACCATAATAGGTAATAATAATGCCGTTGCGACTTTTTGGAATGGAAACTCAACTGATGTTGCCGGAATAATTGAGATTCAAATTAATGCGTCACCTCTACCCGGAGTGCAGGCCACAGTTACATTTAACAAAACATATAACTCTGCGCCTATTGTAGTTATTACACCTATGAATAATTTTTATGGTGCCAAGGCAGTTGCATTAAGCGATGTTTTTGTTACAACCTCACCAAGTGGTTTTACAATTAATTTTAATACTGCGTATCCGATCCCAATTAGCACTATGTATTTTAACTATATAGTAATTGAAGGGAATTAATATTACAGTTTTGTAAAATGAAAGACATTAAAAAAATAAACAAAATAAAAACTTACGAAAAAATAATAATTTTATTTTTATTTTTTTCGTTCACTACTGTCAACGCTCAAACAATTACACCGCAGGTAATAAACTCTGCGGGTGGCAATTGGACGCTGCCTAACGGCACAACTATTTCAGATAATGTTGGCGAACCTTTTATTACAACAATTTCAAACGGTAACAATGCCATTACTCAAGGTTTTTTACAAAATTTTGTAATTGCAAATGTGTTTTCTGTGAGTGTGCAAAAAAATGATGTAAGTTGTAAAGATAAAAACGATGGAAATATCTCGATTGCATTAACATCTAACATACCTTCACCGCAAATAAAATATTTTTGGATACCACAATCGCTTTGTCCACTTGATGATTGCAGTAGTATTGACAGCCTAAAACCAGGAACTTACACCGTTACAGTGAAAATATCCTATTATATTGGTTCTGTGCAGAAGGATACCAATATTACAAAGCTAGTAACGATTGATGATGTTAACGGGCCTTGTAAAGTAAAAATTTACACTGGAGTTACTGCTAATGGCGATGGCGTTAATGATATTTTTACAATAGAGAATATCAGCGAATTTCCAAACAACCGGGTTTCTATATATAACCGCTGGGGACAATTACTTTTTGATGAGAAGGGTTATGATAACGTTACAAAATTCTGGCCAAGAAAAGATGAACCAACAAAACTTAACTCCACTACCTATTTTTATATTTTAAATTTAGGTGATGGTAGCAGTCTCATAAAAGGTTGGATAGAGCTTTTTCAAGATTAATATTTTATAAGAATGAAGGCAAAAAAAATAATTACGTTACTTATTTTAATTTGTGGTTTAACACAAGGTGTAAGATCGCAGAGTTTTTTGCCATACACACAAGACAATATTTGTTTAGACGAACTTATAAATGTTAATGCCAATCCTTTAGGCAATCCAAAAAATTTAGTTGTTGCCGACTTTGGTGGTGGCGGCGTTAAAGAAGTAATAGTTGCAGATGCAACTTCAAGTATTATTAAAGTTTATGGTTTCATTCCCGCTTCTGCCAGTTTCTCTCTTCAAACATTTTTTACTGTACCCGGCACATTTGGAATAGGAAAACACAGGGCAATAGCAGCCGGAGAATTTACAGGTGACGCCCTTCTTGATATTGTATTTACAACAGACAGTTTTGTTTTTGTATTTAAGAACAATGCAGGCTTTAATTTTACCCAACATTTTCAACTTGCAATTCCATCTAATTTTGTTGGACAGGAACATTTTTTAAAAGTAGATGACATTAACAACTTTGGAGAAGACGACTTTTATTTGATCAGTTCAAATACTTCCGTTGGTCCGGGTATAACGGTAATGCCGGTTATGTGCGCTTCAAGTACGCTTATCCCACAAAGCTCTTACAAGATCTTTAATAGTAAAGGAAGTTTATTAGGCGCTTCGCTGGATATTAATGTTGGGAATGTTAAGGGTGAAGTTGATGGTTTAAAAGATCTGATGATAACGTATGACAACGTGCCGGATTCTGTCTTCTTCCTCGAGAACAATTCAACCCCATCTATATTATTATTTAATAAACTGCCCGTTTACTTAGCCCCTACTTCTCCATTTCCCACCCCTGATTTTACTATAACGTGTTCTGAACTCGCAGATGTTAACAGCGATAGTCAACTGGATTTTATTTTTTCAGGCAAATGCGCTACAGGAAATAAATTCCAGGTCTATCCTGGGTTCAATGCATTTAGTTTAGTCCTTCCAATTAATATCCCGATATCAGGGATTAATGTTAATGATTTTAAAATTGAAGACATTAACAATGATGGTGTAAAAGATTTTGTTGGTGTTGGTAATTATGGCTCTACAAGTCTTTCAGGCATTGCCCTTTACCCCGGTAACTCAACATCAAGTTATTTTGATCCACTTGTTGCGATCACTTTTACTAATACCAGCATGCGGCCAGATGAGTTGGCAATTACCGACGTAGACCAAAACGGAATAAACGACCTGGTTATAAAGCCATGGAAAGCTAATTTTGATAGAACGTATTTAATACCTAACTTCTCATACAAAATTACTTCCAGTGCAACTCCTTCGGCTATTTGTGGAGCTTTTCCTGCCACCATAGCAGCATCAATTACCTCTACTCTTCCAACAAATTACAACTGGGAATATGCAAGTTCAGCCAGTACATTTTCAACAATACCACCAACAACTTCCTCTTTTACAACTACTATTCCCGGATTTTATAGAGTACATATTGATTTTAATATGTATAACCCAAATAACACCTGCACCTTAGCTTCTGACACTATAAAAATCATATCCAATGCTCCTGTAATTACAGTTTCATCACAAAACACAACTGTTTGTTATGGCGATTATGTCATTACCAGTGCATCAGGGGCTGCAACCTACACATGGGTCTCTCCTTCAGCTTCACCCATATTTTTTGGACCAACATTTTCCATACAGGTAGTAGCGTCATTAGTTTATACAGTTACCGGCGAGCTTACCAATGGTTGCAAAGGAACAAATACAGTAAGTATTAATTTACATCCATTGAACACCGATGTAATTAGTGCTTCTAAAAATCCTGCCTGTATGGGTGATGCGGTTTCTTTAAGTATGCCAAGCGCATTTACCTATACGTGGAGCAACGGCAGCAATAATGCTGTTGCAACAGTTACACCAATTGCAGTAAGCATTTACTCTTTAGTGTTTACAGATGCAAACGGTTGTAGTTCATCAAAAAGTGTAACAATTGATATCGATCCAACCTGTAACCCCAAAGTTTATAATGGCATTACCGTGAATGGTGATGGCAATAACGATTTTTTTGAGATAGAGAATATTGAAAAATTCAGAGGCAATTCTGTAAAAATATACAATCGCTGGGGCAAAGAAATATTTACTGCACTAAACTACGATAACAAAACAAATTACTGGCCTACGCCTGAAGACCTGAAAACATTAGTTCCATCTACCTACTTTTATGTAATAAATTATGGCGATGGCTCTGAACTACAAAAAGGTTGGGTTGAATTAATGACAAATTAATGAAAATGAAAAAACAAATATTATTACTTTTTAGTTTTGCGTTTGCGATCATAGCTAACGCGCAACAAGATCCGCAATACAATCTTTACCAGTTTAACCAAATGGTAATTAACCCTGCCTATGCAGGTGCCAGAGATGGTTTATCAGTAGTTGCCTCCGTAAGAAACCAATGGGCGGGCTTTAAGGGTGCACCTAAAACTTCGTGTTTGAGTTTACACGGACCTGTTCTAAACAAAAATCTTGGTGTTGGCTTAACGGTAATTAGCGATGTAATGGGTCCCCGAAATATGGTGGGCATTTATGGAAATATAGCTTACATATTAAAACTGAATGCGAACTGGAAATTATCTTTTGGAATTAATGCTGGTTATAACCGTTTTCAATTTGATTTTAAAGATATAACTTTTAAAACAACCGAGAACAGTTCGTACATTTTACAAAATCAATCTTACAATGCTTTAGATCTTAATGCCGGATTATATCTAAGATCTAATACTTTTTTTGTTGGTCTTAGTTCCACTCACCTTCAAAATAACAGTTTATATAATTATGAAATAGCCGTTGATACTACAGGCGGTAAAAGCGGAACATATAATGTTAGCTACCGGTTAAGAACACACACCATGTTCACTATTGGTAAATCTTTTAAAATTAACGACAATTTAATTTTTGCTCCAACTATAATGACACGCCGTATTGGCACTAACGGAAGTGGCGACCTGAACCTGAATTTTTTCCTTTATAATAAATTATGGTTAGGTCTTTTCATGAGAGGTCAATATGGTCCGGGTTTCTTGTTTCAATATTATATATCTAATAAATTAAGGGTAGCTTATTCTTACGATACCGGATTAAAAGATGCAAGAAGATTAGGCCCTAGCCATGAAGTAATGGTAGGCTTTGATTTTTCAGGCACAAAAGCAAAAATGTTAAACCCAAGATTTTTATAGTACTATATGTTAAAGAAAACTATTTACCTGCTCTTTTTTGTTCTACTCATAACCCCTTTATTTTCGCAAATAAGTAAGGGCGATAAATATTATAGTAAATACCAGTTCATTAAAGCTATTTCTTATTATAAAAAAGCAACCAAAGCGCCTTCGCCAATAAAACAACAAGCTTATATTAAATTAGCCGACAGCTACAAAAAAATAAATGATTACACCAATGCCGAACTGTCTTACCGCAATGCTTTGGCCATTAGTTCTGATGTTCCTGCAGAAGTACATTATAATTACGCACAGGTATTAAAAACCAACAATAAGTACCAGGAAGCTGTTGAGCAGTATACCAGTTATATTAAGTTAAGTCCTAACGATGCCAACGCAAAAAAAGCAATTAAGTTTTGCAAGGAAATAAAATATTACACTTCAAAACCAATTGAATATGAAGTAAAGAATATTGAAAAAATAAATTCACCAAAATCAGAATTCTCACCATTCATCATTAACAATAAATTAATGTTTGTAGCAGAAAGGGAATCTTTCAACTTTGTAGATTATACTGTTAACGATTACAATGGCGAGCCATACCTGAATATGTACGTTACCGAAATAAAAGGCATACAAGCCGATAAATCAAAGTCCTTTTCAAAAAAAATAAATACAGATTACCATGATGGACCAGCCTGCTTAAGTACAGATGGTAAAACACTTTATTTTACGCGCGTTAATTATAAAAAGAAAAAAGATTTTGTAAACACCGCAAAGATCTATATTGCCTTTGGTGAAGATAGAAACTGGGGTAACATAAAACCTTTTGAGTTTAACAGCGATAATTATTCTGTAGCGCATCCCAGCATCAGCAACGATAATTCAAAATTATTTTTTACAAGCGATATGCCCGGCGGACTTGGTGGTAAAGATATCTGGATGTGTGCTAAAAGTGGCGACAATTGGGGCAAACCAGTTAACCTTGGACCAGATATTAATACCAGTGGCGACGAAATGTTCCCAAGCATTCGCAAAGACGGCATACTTTATTTTTCATCAAACGGTTTACCCGGCTTTGGAGGGTTAGATATTTACACGGCAAGACCAGTAGATAATAAATGGCTACTGGTGCGCAACGAAGGTATGAACCTTAATAGTAACCTGGATGATTTTGGAATTACTTTTTTAAATGATTCAATTGGTTATTTCTCATCAAACCGCGAAGGCGGAAAAGGTAATGATGATATTTACTGGTATGCTTTTACCAATAAAGCTATGACACTTTCAGGTACTGTTCTCTTAACTGAAAATCCGCTTGACCCGGCTTCGAAAGTAAAAGTTGTTTTAATGAATGAGAACGGGGTTGCAATAGACAGCATGCAAACAGATATGGAAGGTAATTTTGAATTTAAGAATTTAGATGCAGAGAAAACCTACATGGCTTATATTGATGAGACGGATCCAAAATTTACTGGCAAAGCACGTTATTATTTGGCAGATAAAAAAGGAACTATTCATCGCGTTACAAATAATGTGAATGGCGAAAAATTTGTATTTAAGAATTTACCATTCGATCCCAACGGTTTACCAGATATGTATACCGATGATAATCTAACACTTGCCGGAAACTTATTATATGGTGAAAATCCAAGCAAAGCCATAAAGAACACACGCTTAAAATTGGTGAATGATTTTGGAGATGTTATTGAAGAAACAACTACCAACGAGTTTGGCGCCTTTGCTTTTAGAAACATCCCGGCCGATCAAAATTACATGATCTCTATTGTTGAGTCTGATATTTCTTTACCACCAAACACCAAAGTAACGTTGACCAACAAAAGTGGTAAAGAATTAAAAACGTTTTATACAGGCAAAGATAAATTCAATTTTAAGATCTTAAGTTCAGATAAAAATCTATTACAGGAAATGGATGCCGAAGATGCTAACCTGGTAATGGATGTATATGGTTACATGTACGACCAGAACAAAAAACCAATTGCTAATGCCAAACTTAAAATTAAAGAAGATATCACCGGTGGCGAAGTAAAAGAAGTTTCATCTTCTGAAAAAGGAAAATTTAATTTCAGGAACTTAAAAGGTGATAAGAATTATTTATTTGAAGTTGATGAGAACGATCCTAATTTTAAAGGCGTTACACGTATTTACATTGCCGATAGCAAAGGCAGGATCTATAAAGTATTGGATAAGAATGGTGCCGGTAAATTTATCTTTAAATTGTTAGACGCTGATAAGGCCGCAATGGGTGAATTTGTGGTAGATGATCCATGGTTAGCTGTTTTAGAAATGAAGAACAAAGAAAAAGCGGAGTTAACTATTGTAGAGAATATTTATTATGCATCTGGTGATTTTAAATTTGATGATGCCGGACAAAAAGTAATGGATAAGATCATTACCGTATTAAATACTAATCCAAAATTAGTTATTGAAGTGAGTTCGCACACAGACTCGCGCTCGAGCGATGCTTTTAACTTAACTTTATCAAAAAAGCGTGCCGACTTTGTGGTGAATTATATGATCGCAAAAGGTATTACCAAAACGCGTTTAAAAGCCATTGGTTATGGCGAGACCAAATTATTGAACAAGTGTGCTAATAATATTGAATGTACTGATGATGAACACAAGATCAATCGTAGAACCGAATTTAAAATTAACGAACAGCCTAACTTATAATTATGAACGTTATTTTATTTGACACTGAACAGTCCTGGAAAAATTTATTGCCTTTAACCTATACCCGCCCTATTTGTGAAATTAGAATAGGTATTTTAACCATTAAACAAAAATGGGATAAGGAATTAAACACTAACTGCAGTTATTCAACCAAAAGCTATTTATCAAAAAAATTTCCTTTAAAAGAGCAGCCCGATTCGCTTTTTATAAATGGCAGCCTATGCCCCACCCCTTCATTAACAGCAGAAATAAAGAAACTAAAACCGCTACAGGCACTTGTAAAGAATAACGAGTTACTGGCACTAGTTGGCGAAGCAAAACATGTAAAAGCATTGATTGATCTTGAAAAAATTGAATTTAAACAAGAGGTTTTAAATGTTGTAAATGTTTGGGATGTGTTTCAAAAAAATGGTGAAGCATTAAAACTGGATTTTGAATTGCTTACCAAAAATAAAAAATCGCAAACTCTTAGTTCTTCTGTTACTGTTATTGGAAACAAAGATCTTGTTTTTTTAGAAGAAGGTGCAAAAGCCGAGGCTTGTGTTTTAAATACAAGCGGAGGACCAATTTATTTAGCTAAAGATTCTGAAATAATGGAAGGCTCTGCGGTGCGCGGCCCTTTCGCATTAGGCGAACACAGTGCTTTAAAATTATGTACAAAGATCTATGGTCCAACTACTATTGGTGCACATTGCAAAGTGGGTGGTGAAGTAAATAACTCTGTTATTTTTGGGTTTAGTAATAAAGCACACGATGGTTTTCTGGGAAATTCTGTTGTAGGTGAATGGTGTAATTTAGGTGCCGATACCAATAACAGTAATTTAAAGAACAATTACGGCAACGTAAAACTATTTAATTATTTACAAAATAAAATGGTGGATAGCGGACTGCAATTTTGCGGTTTAATAATGGGCGATCATTCTAAAACGGGAATAAATACTATGCTTAACACAGGAACAGTTGTTGGTGTTGGAGCAAATATCTATGGCGGTAGTTTTCCTGCAACACATATACCAAGCTTTAGCTGGGGTGGCAGCGATGGTTTTGAAACATACCGATTAGATAAATTATTTGAGACCGCCGAAAAAGTATTTGAACGCAGAGGCCTTAAATTAGATACAACCGAAAAAGAAATTCTTTCTGAAATTTTTGAAAAAACTAAAGAATACAGAACTTAACCTTCGCTTAATACATTGTCCTACTCTAATTTTATATCTTTACTCACAACATGAAAAAATTATTTATTGCCTTTGTTTTTATTTCAGGTGTTGTTTTAGCACAAATTCCGCCAGGCTATTATAATGCCGCTCAGGGCTTAACCGGTACAAATTTAAAAGTTGCTTTACATAACATTATTAAAAATCATACCGTTGTATCTTATAACGGCTTGTGGTCTGCTTTTCAGCAAACTGATAAAAAAACCAATAATAAAGTGTGGGATATGTATAGTCATAATCCCACCGGGACTCAGCCATATGAATATACTTTTGTTACCGATCAATGTGGAAGTTATAATTCTGAAGGAGATTGTTACAACCGCGAACACAGTTGGCCACAAAGCTGGTTTAATTCTACTTCGGGGCCTGACTCTGACATGTTTCATATTTATCCAACAGATGGCGAAGTAAACGGTAAACGCAGCAACTTTCCATACGGTAATGTTAGCAATCCAAGCTGGACAAGTATGAACGGTGGTAAATTAGGGCCTTGTACAAATGCAGGCTACTCACAAACTGTATTTGAACCTATAAACGAATACAAAGGCGATCTTGCAAGAGGTTATTTTTATATGAGTACACGTTATTATTCTGAAGATGCCGCCTGGGGTACAACAGATGCTACAAACAAATCTATTATTTTACCATGGCAGATGAATGTTTTGTTAGCATGGCATCATCTGGATCCGGTAAGTGCGAAAGAAACAAGTAGAAATAATCTTATCTATTCTAGTTATCAAAATAACCGTAATCCTTATATCGATCATCCACAGTATGCAGATAGTATTTGGGCTAGTGGTGTTAGCGGATCTGAAGATCAATTTCTATTCGCTCAACAATTTTCTATCTATCCAAATCCTTCATCCGATCAGATAAATGTAATTAGCTACTCTAACAGCCCCGAAAATTCTGTTTTTAAAGTAACCAACATAAGCGGAAAGATAATTGAAGAAAAAATAATTTTAGCCGGAGATGCAAAACCTTTTGATTGCAGTCAGTGGCAAAACGGCATCTATTTTATTTCCATCAGTAATTCAAAAGCGCTTTCTAATTTTAAGTTTATAAAGCAATAGATGTTTAATCACAAAGTTTTTTAAAAGATCACAAATAACTCTTAGTGCGCTTTGAACCTTCTTAGTACACTTAGTGATTAGACCTCCGAAAAAACATTCTCTGAATTATCCGTGTATATTTTTTATCTGAAGGATACTTTCTGTTCTCAGTGAGATTATTAAAAATGAGTGCTACTACTAATAATATAAGCGAACCGCTTAATACAGGCGAAAGAACATACAAATAACCCAATGCCTTAATTTTTTCAGAACCTATTACTGCAATTAATGCTGTAGCGCCACCCGGAGGATGCAACGTTTTTGTGATCTGCATAAATACAATAGAAAGCGAAACGGCTAATGGAGCCGT
>JAUXSA010000111.1 GCA_030681615.1 Bacteroidota bacterium | reverse complement strand
TAGTGGATTACTGTTCCTTGAGGCCTCCATTAATTTTGTTGCAGCTTCGGTATTTAACCCGCGGCGCATAAAATAATCGGCTTCAAGTACAGGTAATTCTTTTTTTACTTTACGTGGAAGATCTTTCTCGTTCTTTAATAAACTAATTATCTGTTCTGAACTGCTAACGGCGCCAATTTCGTTATTGGTCTTAATCATCCAGGCCATGGCCGTGTATTTGTCTTTTGATTTTGTGTAAGTTCTGGCAACGTATTCAAAAGCTTCTAAGCCGCTAAACAATTCGCGTTTGTATAAATGTGAAATACCAATATTTATCCAGTTATTGTCAATCCATTTTCCGGAAGAAGGGATCTCATTCCCTTTCTTGTCTTTAATAGCATGGCGTTGGATACAAGTGGAAGATTTTTTGATGGCTTTATCAAATTCCGGAAAAGTAGCTTTTGCTTTGTCACCTGCCGGGTAAATGTATACAGGAAGGATCTTGTCAAAATTATCTTTATTAGCCCGGTCTAGCTTAAATTCACCTTCATCAATATTCAAGCAGGAATAATAATAACCGTTAAAGCGCGCAGTAAGGTTATGGTAACCCCTGCTTACAACTGTATTTTTTTTTGTGCTGCATGCAACAAAAAGAAATACAAATGCTATTGGATATATTAAGCGCTTAATTAACACCGTTTATTGTAACGTTATATAATTGAATTTAGTATGTGTTTTTTCTTTAAAAAAGTTAAACTAATGCAATGTCAAACTGCACCAGGTCTATGAACTCCTGCACTCTATCGTCTACATCCTGTTGCGATAGGCCTATGAGACGTTCAGTACCAAATTTCTCAACAGTAAAACTAGCCATCGCGCTGCCAAAAATAATGGCGCGTTTCATGTTCTCAAAACTAATATCCTTGGTTTTAGCCAAATAACCAATAAAACCACCTGCAAAGCTGTCACCGGCGCCTGTCGGGTCATAAACATCTTCTAAAGGCAATGCGGGAGCAAAAAACACCTCTTCTTTGTTAAATAAAAGGGCTCCGTGCTCACCTTTCTTAATTACCAACACTGTTGGCCCCATTAAAAGTATTTTTTGAGCCGCTTTTACTAAAGAATATTCGCCTGATAACTGGCGTGCTTCAGAGTCGTTAATGGTTAAAACATCGATCATGGCAATCGTTTTCTTCAACTCATCCATGGCTATATCCATCCAAAAGTTCATAGTATCTAAAACTATCAATTTTGGACGTTTTTTAAGCTGGTCAATAACGCTACGTTGTACGGCGGGAACCAAATTGCCTAGCATTAAAAAATCACATTCTTTGGCAGATTCAGGAACAATAGGATTAAAATTTTCAAGAACATTAAGCTGTGTTTCAAGCGTATCGCGACTATTAAGATCGTTATGATATTTACCACTCCAAAAAAATGATTTTTCACCTTTTTTGATCTGCAGGCCTTCTAAATTCACACCTTCTTTTTTTAAGATGTTTAAAAAATCCTGCGGAAAATCGTCGCCAACAACGGACACTAACGAAATATCCCTTTGAAAATAAGAAGCAGCTAATGCAATATATGATGCGGCTCCGCCAACAATTTTATCGGTTTTTCCGAATGGTGTTTCAATGGCATCAAAGGCCACTGTACCTACAACTAATAAACTCATTTATTTAATTTTAATTTTTTTTTGTAAAGATATTGTTTATTTCATAAATCTAGTGTAAATTTGCCACCCTAATCAGAAAAATTCCCTTGTTAATACTGGGAATTGGCCTGTTTCGGAAATAACCAGAATAAATTCCTTCTTAGCTCAGCTGGTTAGAGCACATGACTGTTAATCATGGGGTCCCTGGTTCGAGCCCAGGAGAGGGAGCAAAAGGGAAAACGTAAGTTTTCCCTTTTTTTATTGGCGCTTGGGCGAGAAGTTTATCCTTAGCAAAGATGAAGGAAGTCAGGAGAGTGAGCAATCAAAAACCACAGAGAAACGTTGTGTGTTTTTGTTTTATAGAACTTCTTTCGCAACAAAAAAATCATCAGCATCATGATCTGGCACAATATAGATCCTTTCCCATTGGTTTCCATCTATAATTTCCCAGCTATGGCCATTGCCTTTTAGATCTTTTGCAATAAGTAAAATACCAGGTTCAATAATAAACGTATCACCGTTGGTTACCTTAAATCTAAGTTTACCTTTAACCGTTATTACAAATTGATAGCGCGGAGCCGGATGCGCCGTTAATTGATAGGGGTCAAAATCGGTTTTGATAACAAAATGGTTGCCATCAATGTTAACCGACTCAGTCATTTCTCCTTCTAAAAAAGAACAATCTGTATTGTTTGTATTTATTAGTTTAAAAGCTTTCATAACCCATTTTTAACTGTAATGATACAAATTAAATGCTATTTATGGAATCAGGGGGAAGTTTGATTTTATTTGGCAATACGGTGAATTATGTCAACAGTTTGGGGAATTGAACGGGAAATCAAAAGGCTATTAGTGCGTTTAATTAGGATACGAACTGTTTGCACAATGGCAGCATAATTGCTGAAACATGAGATATTCCAATTATGAAACAGCTTTGTTTTATTCTTATTTTTAGCTTTACCTTACAGCAAACAAGATCACAAAATCTTGAACCAAAAATAATTGCATACAATACCTTAGTAGGCGGTTTTACCGGTGGTATTGGCGCCATCATCAATAAAAAGAAAGATCAAAAGTGGCATAAAGCATTTGCAAAAGGATTTGTGGTTGGGCTTGGTGGCGGTGCTACAGTTTATTCCGGAAAAAAAATAAATTATCTTATCGGAGAGAAGCAAAATTTATCTTATGCCTGGGTGTCGCGTGCTGTGTTTAGCGCTGGTAATTCAATTGTAGAGAACGCCGCCGCTAACCGCGATTTTTGGAGCCAATGGCATTATGATGTTGGTTTTATACGATTGGAATTTCACACGAATGATCTTTCTTTAATTCCACGCTTTATGCCTTCTACTTTTGGAGGACTTCTTTTTATGGCTGTTAATAGCACTTCTTTTGATTACAGAACAACATTACGATCAGGCACATTTACTTTTTATACAGATAAGATCAGGTATGAACCACGATTGGTAGGTTCAACGGCCTCTAACGGTTTCCTGTTTACCGATACACTACATTCAGGCAAAATATTTTATGATGTCTATGCACATGAAATGGTTCATACTTTTCAGTTCCAGGAATTTTCAGGTATTAATCATTTTTTTGATCCACTTTCTAATAAATTAAAACAGAAATATCCATTCTATAAAGAACTAAGCAAATGGATATATATTGATGCAAGTTATGAGGCGATGCTCGTAAATTATTTCATCGTCAACCAGGGGCCTAAAGGTAAATTATATTGTCGTAATTATCTTGAGAACGAAGCCGAGTTCCTTTCTGTTCGACGTTGCGCCTGCATCCCTTAATTTCTGAACATTTAAATAACTAAATAATTTAGGAGAATATATCGACAAAAGCTCATTTCCCTTCAAAAAATTTGGATTTAATTTTTGAATTTTTTAATTTCAAACAACTAAAATCCCAATATGAAAAAAATTATATTTTTATTGATCGCAGTTTTTTGTTTGAACAACATTTTTTCGCAAGAATGGGCCCAGAAAATGCACGACCCAAACGGCAATTTTTACCAGATCCAGGCAGATTTTAATAACTATTGGGCTGTACGGGATAATACCGAGAAAGGTAAAGGTTATAAGGCTTTTAAGCGTTGGGAGAATTTTGTTGAACGTAGGGTTTACCCTACAGGTGATCTTTCTTTACTTTCTTTAACAGCAAAAAATTACCAGGAATTTTTAGATACCTATCAAGATCAAAATACCGGAAATAAATTTACAAGCAGCAGTATGCTGGCTTCAACTACATGGACACCAGTTGGGCCAATGGGACCAATAAACGGTAGTGCTGGCGGACAATTACTAAAATCTGGCAGAATGGGATTTATTACAGTTGATCCAACCAATTCAAATAATTTATGGGTAGGCGCTCCGGCAGGAGGCTTGTGGAGATCAACTAATGGTGGTGCTTCTTGGACAACTAATACAGATAACCTGGCAGTAATAGGTTGCTCAGACCTAGCAATCGACCCAACAAATACCAACAATATGTATCTGGCCACAGGAGATGGTGATGCAGGTGATACAAGAAGTATTGGCGTATTAAAATCTACTAATGGTGGTAATACATGGGCAGCTACTGGGTTAACAAACGCAGTAACTAACAATTTTACCATACGCAGATTAATTATAAATCCTTCAAACCCTTTAATTGTTATAGCTGCAACATCTGGTGGAATATACCGTACAATAAACGGTGGCACTAACTGGACGCAGGTTGCCACAGGCAGTACTTTTGATCTTGAATTTAAACCGGGAGCCCCAACAACAGTTTATGCTGGCGGCGCAACATTTAGAGTGTCTAACGATGGCGGAGCTACTTTTGTAACGGTAAACACGGGTATTCCTACAACAGGTATTAATAGAATGGCAATTGCGGTAACACCCGCAAACGCTAATTATGTTTATGTATTAGCATCAAATAGTTCAGGAAATGGTTTTCAAGGGTTTTATCGTTCCATTAATAGTGCAGGCGCTTTTACACAAATGGCAACTACGCCAAATTTATTAGGATGGTCCTCTGCAGGTACAGATACTGGTGGACAAGGTTGGTACGACCTTTGCGTTGCCGCTTCGCCATTAAACGCAAATGAAGTTGTAACCGGTGGTGTAAATGTTTGGAGAACTACAAATGGTGGAACTAACTGGGCAATATATGGTCACTGGACCGGCTCAGGCGCACCTTTTACACATGCTGATCATCACGATCTTGAGTATGATGCAGCTGGAACTTTATTTAATACCAATGATGGAACAGTTTACAGGAGAACCGCAACTGCATGGCAGGAAATTTCGGGAACTATAAATATTTCGCAGATCTATAAAATCGGTTTATCATCTTTAACACCAAACAAATGGTTCACAGGTCACCTGGACAACGGCACAAGTATCTGGAACGGCACAACCTATAACGCAGCATTAGGCGGTGATGGAATGGATTGTTTTATTGACCGTACAAACGATAACAATATGTTTGGTGAATATTATAACGGCGCATTACGTAAATCAACTAACGGCGGCACTTCATGGTCTACCTGCACAACAGGCATGAGCGGAGCAGCCCCATGGGTAACCGCATGGAAGCAGGATCCGCAGGTAGCTGCAACTTTATATTGTGGTTATACAAACTTATTTAAATCAATTAATTCTGCCGGAAACTGGACGCAGTTAACAGCGCTTCCTATTACGGGTTCGGTAAAAGAATTTGCAATTGCCCCATCCAATAACCAGGTAATTTATGTTTTAAAAAATTCCGGCATCTGCAAAACAACAAACGGTGGCACTTCATGGACAAATGTAACAGGCACTGTACCGGTAGGTTCAGCTTCGCCTGAATTTATTTCAATAGACCCATTAGATCCAAACAATGCATGGGTAGTATTAAGTGGGTATTCTGCCGGGAATAAAGTTTTCAGAACAACAGATGGTGGTACAACATGGACCAACTTCACTGCTAACTTACCAAATATTCCTGCAAACTGTTGTGTATATCAACCTGGCACAAGTGATAGAATTTATGTAGGAATGGATGTTGGTGTGTATTATAGAGATAACATTTCTGCAACATGGACCTTGTATAATGCAGGTTTACCAAATATGCCTTTGTCAGACATGGAAATTTCTCCGGCTAATCCAACAAAATTAGTTGCAGCATCGTATGGAAGAGGTGTATGGATAGTTGATGTAGTGGGAGCTGCACCGCCGCCAGTTCCCGTAACAGGATATAGTGTAACCGCCGCGCCAAAATGTGCAGGAGCATTAGTGCCATTTACAGATCAGTCTACAAACTCACCAAACGCTTGGAGCTGGAGTGTGTTGCCAAGTGCAGGTGTTACGATAGCTTCTGCTAGTTCGCAAAATCCAAACATTACTTTTTCAACTGCTGGTAATTATACTGTTACATTAATCGCCTCAAATAGCAGTGGCCCTGGTTCAACATTTAATCAAGCCGTGGTAATAACAGCAACACCAAATATTGCAATAACCAATTCAGTTCAATCAATTTGTTCGGGTACAACTGTAACTTTTGTTGGTTCGGGTGCAACAACTTATGCCTGGAGTAATGGTGGTGGAACCGCCGCATCAGCTTCATTTGCTCCAACAGGTACAACGGTTTACACTCTTACAGGTACAACAGGCGGATGTTCAAGTGTAAAGACTGCTACTGCAAACGTAACAACAACACCAACAATTACTGTAGCAAATGCAGCGCAATCAATTTGTACAGGATCAACGGTAGCGTTTACAGTGACAGGCGCAACATCATATAACTGGAGTAATGGTGGTGGAAGTGCGTCAACAGCAACTTATGCACCAACGGGCACAACGGTTTATACAGTTACAGGTACTAATGGAAGTTGTTCGAATGTAAAAACGGCCACAGTAACCATATTGCCATTACCTACAATAAATGCCACACCAAATAACAGCGTTATTTGCCAGGGACAATCGGTAATATTAAATGCAACAGGTGCAACAACCTATTCATGGATGCCCGGAAATATAAATGGCGCTTCAGTAACATATACACCTGCAGCTACAGCTATTTATACTGTAACAGGAACCGGTGCTAATGGTTGCAAGAACACCAATAACGTAACAGTCAACGTTTCTACCTGCACAGGTATAAATGCATTAAGTAATAATTCTGGTTTTTCATTGTATCCTAATCCAACAAGTGGCATTTTAATTTTAAAAATGAATAATGCTCAAACAACTCAAGTTGCGATAGAGGTTATGGATGCAGCAGGAAAAGTTGTATTAAACAACGAATTTATTTTCTCTGATAAAACAAATTCAACGGAAATTAATTTAGAAAAATTCGCGAATGGAATTTATTTTATAAAATTAGTAAGTGATAATAAGACAACGCAAACTATTAAAGTTTTAAAAGAATAATTCTGGACTTCGTTCGAACTGACAGTTATTAAATAAAAAACCCGGGTCAAATGATCCGGGTTTTTTTATTTATATGATTAATTTAAATTGTTCTGTTTACATCCCAATTCTCAAGATAATCGGCCACCCTTCTTAAAAAAGTGCCGCCTAAAGAACCATCTACCACACGGTGATCATAACTTAAAGATAAGAACATAAATTGGCGAATACCGATCATATCACCTTGTGGTGTTTCAATTACTGCAGGCTTCTTTTTAATAGAACCAACTGCTAAAATAGCAACCTGTGGTTGTAAAATAATAGGCGTGCCCATTACGTTGCCAAATCCACCAACGTTAGTTAAAGTAAAAGTTCCGCCTTGAATTTCATCCGGTTGTAATTTATTGGCACGGGCACGGTTAGCAAGATCGTTAACCGCTTTGGTAATACCAATTAAGTTACGCTCGTCTGCATTTTTAATTACAGGTACAATTAAATTACCGGTTGGTAGAGCCGCAGCCATACCGATATTAATATTTTTACGTTTAATTATTTTAGTTCCTGTTTGATCTACAGAAACGTTGATCATTGGAAAATCTTTAATAGCACGTGTTACAGCCTCTATAAATAAAGGTGTAAACGTTAATTTTTCTCCTTCGCGTTTTTCGAAATCTTTTTTCACTTTATCTCTCCATTGAACCAAATTAGTAACATCGGCTTCAACATAAGATGTAACGTGTGGTGCAACGTGTTTGCTCATTACCATATTATCGGCAATGATCTTACGCATACGATCCATTTCAATTATCTCATCGCCGGCACCAACCGAAACGGCAGGGCGGTGAACGATAACAGCATTATCTCCAACATTAACCGGAGTAGATTTGGTTGGAGTAGAGGTAGTATTTGTTTCAGTTTTACTTCCTGAAGATTGTTTATTTCTGTTTGGTAAATAAGCTAAAATATCTGATTTGGTCACGCGACCATCCTGGCCTGTGCCTTTAATACCATCTAATTCAGTTAAGGAAATGCCTTCTTCTTTAGCAATACTTTTTACAAGTGGCGAATAGAATTTGGTTGAATCGCCGTAATTATTATTGGCAGCAGTTTTTGGCGCACTAACGGTAGATGAAGAACCTGTTTCCTCTTTTTTAGTTTCCTGTTTAACTTCCGGTGTGTTAGTTTTTGGTGTTTCAGATGCTGAAGCATTTGCTTCGCTGCTTATAACTCCTATTACAGCACCCACCTGCACAACATCACCTTCATTAAATAAGCGTTTTACTAGTGTGCCTTCAAACGGGGAGGGAATCTCACTATCCACTTTATCGGTAGCAATTTCTAAAACTGTTTCATCAATTTTAATTTTATCACCTTCGTTCTTAGTCCACTTAATAATTGTAGCTTCTGCTACACTTTCGCCCATTTTAGGCATAATTAAATCAAAGCTTGCCATCTGTATTTTTTATAGTGTTACAAAAATAGGTTTCTAAACAAGAAAAGCCAAAAATATTACGCACAACTAGTTAAAATCGGGGTATAAAAGGTATTTAACCCTTATTTTTTTGAAATTTTCAATGTCCTTTTGCCACGATCGCCGTATCTCTTCTTCAGAAAGACCATTCTTTAGCTGTTCCTGCAGTTCGTTATTGCCGGCATGTGAATTAAAATTCTTATCAAAAAAGTCAGGTTTGTTCAGATCGGCATATAACTTTTTTATCCAGCCCAAATTAATTTTTAAAGGATGATTCTTTAAATAAGGATCCTTTTTTAAATTCAAACCATAACAGCGTTCATTAAGGTATTTAGGTTCTTTTGAGAGTGCGGTGGCTTTTGGCGTAAAATAAAATGTAGTATCGCTGTATTTAGGATGGCCAATAACCTGGAAAGGTACATCGGTTCCACGGCCCAGGCTTATTATAGTGCCTTCGAACAAACCTAAACTTGGGTATAGCAATACAGATTCTATATTTGGAATATTCGGCGAAGGCTTTACTGGTAAGGGGTAGGTGGCTTTACGGTCGTAATTTTTTAATGGTATAACGGTAAGTTTGCACTTTACTTTATTTTTCAACCAACCTTCTTTATTGGCCATAGTAGCGTATTCTCCCGTGGTCATGCCATACACCAAAGGCACATTATGTAATCCTAAAAAGGTTTTAAATTCATCTTTCATTGTTGGGCCGTCAATGTAAAATCCGTTGGGGTTAGGCCTGTCAAGCACAATACATTCTTTTTTACTTTCAGCGCAGGCTTCCATTACATAACACATGGTTGAAATGTAGGTGTAAAAACGCACACCAACATCCTGTATATCGTATATCAGCACATCAATATCTTTTAATTGCTCTTTATTTGGTTTTTTATTGCTGCCATATAAAGAAATTATTGGCAAACCAGTTTTTGCATCGATATTGCTATTTACTTTTTCTCCAGCTTCTGTGTTTCCTCTAAAGCCATGCTCAGGACCAAAGATCTTTTTAATATTTACTTTTAATTTTAATAAGGTATCAACAATACTGGTAGAATTTATTACACCGGTTACGTTAGTAACAACACCAACACGTTTCTTTTTTAAAAGTGGCAGGTAGGCATCAAACTGTTGTGCCCCAAGCGTTACAGTTGTATAATCTTTTACAGCGAGATATTTTTGTTCGATACCAACAAAACTTTGTGAGAATAAAGATGACGATAATAAAAGTAAAGAGCTGATAAAGCAAATCAATTTGTTATTTTTGTGAAAGGAGTACATTCTTTTTTTGAGTATAGAAAAATTCATAGCTAACCGGATCTCGGATCCCAAACTAGACAAAGGTAACATCTCTAAGCCTATTGTAAAAATAGGCATTATTGGCATTGCTTTGGGTGTTTCGGTTATGTTTTTAACGGTAAGCATTGTATTAGGCTTTAAAAAGGAGATAGTTACCCGCATAACCGGCTTAACTACCGATCTAGTAGTAAGCAACATAAATGTAAACGCCAGTAACGAACCCGAACCTATTTATTTGAATAAAGATTCGCTGGAGGCTTTGCGCAAATTACCTTTTGTGAGTTACCTGCAAGGCACGGCATTTAAAAATGGCATTTTAAAAACTGAAACAGAAAATGAAGGTATTATTTTAAAAGGTGTTACGGCTGATTATAATTTTGAGTTCATTAAAAAATATTTGCTGGAAGGTCGCTTGCCACTATTTGTAAAGGACGAAGCGAGTAAAGATGTTTTAATAAGCTCGAGTCTGGCCGATAAATTAAATTTAAAAGTGAACGAAAAAATGCTGGTGTATTTTATTTCGCAGCACGAGGTATATGACAGTATAGTAAAAGACAATATTATTAAATACGAACAGCGTTCGCGAAACTTTACCATTTGTGGTATTTTTAAAACAAGTTTTTCTGACTTTGACAATAGCCTCTCGTTTGTTGATCTGCGTCAGGTGCAGCGTTTAAACTACTGGAACGAGAACCAGGTAGGTAATTATGAGATCCGCATAAAAGATTTTGAAAAACTCGATGAAGACCTGGAAGTAGTGCAGGAATTATTGGGATATGATTTTAATGTGAACAGTGTAAAAGAAATTTATTCTAACATTTTTATTTGGTTAGAGAAGCTGGATATTAACGGAATAATTATTGTGGTATTAATGATAATTGTAGCTACAATAAACATGATAACCGCATTATTGATATTGATACTGGAAAGAACGAACATGGTGGGTCTTGTAAAGGCTCTAGGAATGAGTAATGTTAATGTACGTAAGATCTTTTTAATGATCAGTTTAAAATTAATTGGTAAAGGTTTGTTGTGGGGCAATATTTTTGGAATTGCTGCCTGTTTGTTACAATATTATTTTCAGATCGTAAAATTAGATAGCAGCATTTATTACGTTGAGTATGTTGCAGTTGATATTAACTGGCTGTATTTTTTAGGATTAAACGTTGGTACGTTTGTAGTTTGTTTTGTGATGCTGTTGTTGCCAACACTTATCATTACCAAGCTCACACCAATTAAAACACTAAAGTTCGATTGATTATTATTTGCCTGAATGTTTTTTAAAAAAACAGCAACAGGTTAAATAAAAACGTTATTTTAACCGCATGAACTTGAAAGTACTTTTTTTTCTGCCCTTTTTTTTATTCTCACCTAAACAGATCTTATCACAAAACTACAAGCCTGACTCTCTTATACTGGCGCTTAAAAATGCAAAGCACGATACAACGCGTTGTGCTACTTTAGCAAGACTGGTAGAAGTTTCTGATGATTGGGAGAAATACAACCAGGATCTAAAAGAGCTTACTGAAAAAAATATTCCTCTTTATAAAAATAATAAAGCTGTGCAGAATGTTTTTAAGAAATACTTTTCCTCATATTTAAATAATACTGGAATGGTATTTAATAATAAGGGAGAGCCTGATAAGGCAATGGATTATTTTAATAGAGCATACGCTATTAACAAAGAAGTAAATAATATTGATGGAATGGCAAATAACCTAGGTAATATTGCTTACATCTATCATAACAAAGGTAATATAGAAAAAGCCTTGGAGCTCGATCTTGAGAGTCTTGTGCTACGAGAAAAAATAAACGATAAACTGGGTGCTGCAAGTTCTTTAAATAATATTGCCGGCATTTTTAATAATAAAGGAGATGTTTTAAAAGCAATAGAATACTATGAAAAAAGTATGGCTTATCGTGAGGAGATAGACGATAAGAGAGGTGTGGCAATGGTATTGACCAATCTTGGCAATATTTACAAAAAGCAAGGCGACATTGATAAGGCATTGGAATATTATGAAAAGAGTTTAGCTATAAATAAGCCCTTTGGTAGTAAAATAGCTATTTCTACCTGTTTAAATAATATAGGTATAATTTATTCTCAAAAAAAGAATAATAAAAAGGCATTGGAGTATCATTTTCAAAGTTTGGTAATGAGAGAATCTGATGGCGATAAAAGAGGGATCTCTGGTTCATTGTCAAATATTGGAATTGTATATTCAGAGCAAGGTAAAACGGATAGCGCTTTAGTACTATTTGAAAAGGCACTTTCAATTAGTCAAGCCCTTGAAGATAAAAAGGCGATGGCTGGTATTTTATGTCATTCTGCAAAAGTTTATTTTAAAATAAATAAGATAAAAGAAGCTCTCCAGTATGCAAACAGAAGTCTGGAAATTAGTTTGCATTTAGGGAATCCAGAAAACATTCAAGAGGCTTCGGGTTTATTATATACTATTTACAAAAAGCAAGGCAACTCCACGTCCGCACTCCAAATGCATGAGTTATTTATACAAATGCGGGATAGTATTGGGAACAAAGAAACACGTAAAGCAAGTATTCGCAGCCAGTTCAAATACGAATACGAGAAAAAAGAGGCTGAAGTAAAGGCTGTTGCAAAAGCTGAAAAAGAGAAAGCAGAATTAGTTGCGCGAGAAGAAAAAAATAAACAACAATTAATAATTGTTTCGGTATGTATCGGGTTGTTATTAGCTGTTATTTTTGGAGTATTTATGTTCAATAGGTTTAAGGTAACTCAAAATCAAAAAAAACTTATTGAAATAAAAGAAAAAGAAACGCTCCATCAAAAACATTTAATTGAAGAAAAGAACAAAGAGATAACTGATAGTATTAATTACGCACAACGGATACAAAGAAGTCTCCTCGCTAGCGACAATTTTTTGAGCCAACAGTTATCTGATTTTTTTATTTTGTTTAAGCCCAAGGATATTGTTAGTGGTGACTTTTACTGGGCCGACAAACTTAGCAATGATACGTTTGCACTAGTTACCGCCGATAGTACAGGTCACGGTGTTCCGGGAGCCATTATGAGCATGCTTAATATTGCCTGTCTAAATGAGGCTGTTAGTAAAGGTTTTACTCAGGCTCATGATATTTTATTTGAGACCAGGAACAGAATAATTGAACATTTAAGAAACGACGGGAGTAAAGATGGGGGTAAGGATGGTATGGATTGTAGCTTGTTATGTATTGATTTTAAAAACAAAATGTTATACACCGCTGCAGCTAATAATCCTGTTTGGATCATTCGCAATAGTGAACTATTAGAAATTAAACCCGATAAAATGCCGGTAGGCAAACACGATAAGGATAGAGAGCCTTTTACCTTGCATACTTTTCAACTTCAAAGCAGTGATACGATCTATACACTTACTGATGGCTACCCGGACCAATTTGGTGGCGACAAAGGAAAAAAATTTATGACAAAAAAATTAAAGGATGTGCTAATAGCTAATGTTCATTTACCAATGGCAAAACAAAAAGAAATGTTGGAAACGATCTTTACCAATTGGGTAGGGGATCTTGAACAGGTAGATGATGTTACAATAATTGGTATTAGAATTTAAAAATTTTAATACCCAAAATTATTCAAACGTGTATCATTGCTACGCCAGTCTTTATCTACTTTAACAAACAACTCTAAGAATATTTGTTTTTTAAAGAAGATCTCAAGGTCTTTACGGGCCTGCACACCCACACGCTTTAAAGCGCTGCCTTTATCGCCAATAATAATACCCTTTTGGCTATCACGTTCCACTAAAATATCTACCTGTGTTTTGATGATCTTTTCTTCTTCTTTAAAAGTGTTCACTACCACTTCAACGCTGTATGGAATTTCTTTTTTATAATTCAATAAGATCTTTTCGCGGATAATTTCACTCACAAAAAAACGTTCAGATTTATCGGTGAATTCTTCTTTGCTGTAATAAGCATTCCCATCGGGTAATTTCTCAATAATGCGCGACATTATTTTGTCGATATTAAATTTTTCAAGAGCAGAAATGGCAATTATCTCGGCTTGTGGTAATTTTTCTCTCCATGCAACCAGTTTTTCTTCCAGTTGTTGTTGCGTTGCAATATCAATTTTGTTTATAAGCAGTAGAATAGGGGTTTCGGTCTTTTGAAGTTTAGCCAGGTAAGATTCTTCCAATTGTATATCTTCAAACACATCGGTAATTAATAAAAAAACATCAGCATCTGTAAAAGCGGTAATTACAAACTGCATCATTTTTTCCTGTAAACGGTAAAGCGGCTTAATAATTCCGGGCGTGTCGCTAAAAACTATCTGGTAGTCGTCGCCACTAACAATACCCATTATGCGGTGTCGCGTGGTTTGAGCCTTTGAGGTAATAATGCTCAAGCGCTCTCCTACTAAGGCATTCATGAGTGTTGACTTGCCTACATTTGGACAACCAATAATATTTACGAACCCTGATTTGTGTTTTTCTGCCATACTTGAACCCCTTGGGAGCAGCAAAATTAAGCATTTTAATGGCTTTTGCTTAGTTTTATTGGGTTAGCTGGCAATGTTGTTTACCAGAGTATGGATTAGCCCCCTTTTGTCGCGGATGAGGGGATTAGGTCTAACCAAATAAAAAACCCTTCAGCTTGGCTGAAGGGTTTCTTTTGGTAGCGGGAGATGGATTCGAACCAACGACCTTTGGGTTATGAGC
>JAUXSA010000102.1 GCA_030681615.1 Bacteroidota bacterium | reverse complement strand
AGCCAAAAAGTTAAAACAAAAAGTAATATTAAGAACGATAGATTGGTGGGTATAAAAGATCATCAGTTAATGAATGCATCTATAAATACTTATCCTTCTCCTGCAAAAGATGTTGTTTTTATTGATAGCAGAGCTTTAGCAAACATTGATTTTACTATTGAATTGCAAAATACATTAGGACAGATTTTATATAACAAAAACTATTCTGCCAGTTCAAACGAAAAATATCAAATAGATATGAATATGTTTGAGGACGGGGTTTATTTTGTAAACATTAAACACAATAACAAAACCTTTGCGGTTAAAAAAATTATCATTAATAAATAATCCATAATAACGATACTATCAAAATGCGGCTGTTCTTGTGAGCAGCCGCATTTTTTATGTTTATTTTATTGTTATTTTAAGTATTTTCGTGGAGTGGGGTTTAGAGGTATAATCAGTTTAATTTTTGTTGTTTTTAGTTGTATTATAACAGCTCAAAATGGTATTACCGGCAACCCTGACTGGCAGATAAAGCCTGCCTTTAACCAGGGTTTTGTTCTTATTCACCGTACAAGCATTGGTCACCTTGTAAAAGGTTATCCCTCAATTTATGAAATAAACGTTTCAAAACCTACATTGGGTAATAAGCTTTGGCATCTGGAAAACAACAAACCAGATATTGGCCTCTCATTTCAATGCCTTGATTTTAAGAACCCTCAACAATTAGGTTATGCGTTAACACTGGCGCCATATGTTGAGCTACCGTTGAACGTAAAAGAAAAAAGATCACGTGTAATTATGCGTTTATGCTGGGGTGCTACTTATATCACAAAAAGGTTTGATGTTCATGGTAACCGCAAGAATGTTGCTATTGGTAGTCACGTAAATGCTTTCGTGCAATTTAAATGGTATTGGCATTTTCAGCTTACAAAAAATTTGCGTTTTGAGCCTGGCTTTGCTTTTAGTCATGCAAGTAATGGTAAAGCAAAAAATCCAAACTTAGGTTTAAATGTTGTAAGTTTAAACGCAGGACTTAATTTTTTGATCCCATCAAAAAAAACTAAACCTGAAATTACAAATATAGATTCCTCCACTAAAGTAAGATCAAAGAATGAACTATTTGCTTTTGCAGCTATTGGTTTTAACCAACGTGAGATAGCTACAGACGGACTAAAAACCTATGTTGTATCGGCAACTTACCAACGTAATGTGCGCAATACACATAAATTTAGCGCAGGAATAGATCTTTTTTATGACGAGAATTTTTTACACGATTATGAGGTTGATTTTCAAAAAAAACCTGAAGGAATGGATCAATTCAGGATAAGTGCACGACTTGGATATTCGTACAACATTGGTCGGATAAGTTTGCCACTAGAAATGGGTTATTATGTTTTTCAAAAAACCAAACCTGATGGAATAATTATGAGCAGGATAGGAGTAAGATACTATAGCGCTTGCGGCCTTGTTGGACATTTTGGTTTACGCACACATTTCGCTGTTGCGTATTGTTTTGAATATGGTTTGGGATATAGATTTTTTATAAAATAGCAGATCAAAAAAAGTATCACATATTTGATCCTTATCTTATTTTTTACAGCCTGCAAAAAAGAGAACGCGTTGGATTGTTTTAAATCTACCGGTACTGAAATTACTGAAGACCGTACGCTCGGCTCATTTACTGTTATTAAGTTGTATAATAGCATCGATCTTAATATTACTAATGGTAACGAATTTAAAGTTGAAGTAGTTGCAGGAAAAAACGTTATTAAAAATATTAAAACTACCGTATCAGATGGCATTTTAAGTATTGATAACGATAACCGTTGTAATTTTGTGCGTGGTTACAAAAGAAAGGTAACTGTAAATATTTCTTTACCATATCTTGAAAGAGTTGAGAACAGAGGGGTTGGAACTGTGAGGTTTAGCGATAACTACACACAGGATACAATTCATGTAATGGCTGAGAATTCAGGGGATGTTTATCTTAACGGTACTTTTGATCAAATTAAAACAAGCTCTCATGGTAATGGCGATGTTTATTTAAAAGGTGTGTGCGATCGTTTATTTGTTTATACCTATGGTACTAACCTTTTAAAAGGTGAAGATCTTACCGTTAATAATTATGTATTTGTTGAAACGATAAGTATTGGTGATTGTTTTATCAATGCACCTTTAGGAGGCAAGCTTGAATACAATATCTGGCGCGCGGGAAATATTTATTACAAAGGAAATCCTGCGGAAATAAATAAATTAAAAGGCGATGGAACAGGTGTTTTAATAAAACAGAATTAATTCTCAATAAATCTATCTTTTATTTGTTGTTCGGTATTAATAATATGAACAATAAATTTTATCTGGTTCAACAGGAATAATTGTTGATTTCGGTGAGAGATCAATTGGTATTTTTCTGTATTGGTCAATTGTAAAGAAGAGGCGATATTAAATACAGATAAATTGGCAACGGTTTCATAATCCACAAATTTACTTTGTACCGATCCGAAATAATTAACTACAGCATCCTGTAAATTATTTAAAATTATTTTTTGATTAATTGGAACATGCTCAATTAAACCTGCGCCATATAATTTTGGAGTTAGTACTTCAGAAAACTCAAGCAGATGAAAAAGGTTAGTACCTTCTATTAAAATTTCAAGATCACCGTTTGAAAAAGTCTTTAAAATGCGTTTAATTTTAACTTCACAGCCATAATCTTTTACTTTACCTTTTTCAAAATAGGGGATACCAAAAGAAGCATCGTTTGCAAGACATTCTTTTACGAGTTGTTTGTAGCGTTCTTCGTATATATGTAATTTAGACGTTTCACCAGGCAATAAAACCATGTTTAATGGAAACATCGGTATAGTTATTTGTCGCGTTGTCATATAGTATAAGGTTATATACAAAAACTGTGCTAAGATTTTAATACAGTTTCTGCGGTTACTTATATATACGCTTTAAAGGACCTTTAAAGTTGGGTATGTTAACAATAATTTGGAATTTATACCACTCAAATACAAATGTCGACTTTTTTAAAAAATAGAAAAAAAGAACCCATTTAATCAATTTTCACTCTTTTTGAGTTAAAAAAACCATTAAATGGGCTAAAAGTGTAATTATTGAACAATTCCCAATTTTTTGGCAATAGCTGCCGGAATTGCTTTTTTGTGGATCATAATACTTGTAGTTTTGTAAAGAACATAACTCTCGCTTGCGTAAAAATACCCGTCGCACTGGTTATTATCTTTACCCCAGCTGTTCTTAACATAATAATAAGGTGTGTTGTTTTGGTCTTTTACCATTCCAACTACGTGCATGCCATGGTCATCTTGCGTTTCGTAATTATCAAATGCTTTTTGACGAATATCTTGAGTAATAGTTAATTGTTTAACTGGTTTGGTAGTTACATTTTGTTTTTCGTCGTTTGTCATTAATGCAAATGATTTTTCAGGAACAATGGCTAAACCATCTTTAAATAAAAAACCTTTTTCGCTTACATCGGCAGCCCATGCAAAAGAGTAACCTGTATTAATAGCACTGCTCATTACTTCCTGAAATTCGTTCAATGGTAAATTGTACATCGATTCCCAATTCCAGTTATCAGGAACCTCTAAAACAAATTTACTGTAAAAAGGATGGTGGGAAAATGAAGTTAAGAAAACATAATCACCGGCTACCAAACCTGTTGCTTCTGCATATGTTTTTGGTGTGTAGCTTTTGCCTTTATAATCAAATTTTTCAGGTGCTTTACCCAAGAACTCATCGCAAACTGCATTAACTGAATTGTGAATAAAACTAAAATCTATTTCCTGTGTTTCAGGAAGTGCAGCAGGGCGCAAGATATTTATTAAAGTAGTTTCTAATAATTTATGGTTGTGTTGATCGGTAACGTTTTTTTTGCCGGTATACACTTCTTCAGGCACCATGCCATAATTTTTTAAAACATTTATTGCATCTGGAAATCCACCACCTTCGCCTAAATTTGTTTTACCGTGCATCCTTACAAAATTATCAGCTTTTAATGAGTATGCTTTTCTTGCAACGAACATTTCACTTAAATTAAATTCTTTGCCTTTACCTAACCTAATTACTTCACTTTCTAAAAATGATAAAGCAGAAAATGACCAACAGGTGCCCGTCATATTTTGATTTTGCACATCAGTAGTTTCTAAATTTTTAACTACTGTAAATTTTATTTCGCTGCCGGGTTTGTTGGTTTTATCCTGCGCAGATATTAAAGAGTAGGTAAAAAGAAAAGCGAAAAATAAACTGGTTTTCATTGTTGTTTGGTTTTAATTAGTTGTAGCAAATATCTCATTTCAAACACAGTAAACAAAACATAATGCCCTATAAAATGAATGAAGAAGGTTAAAAATCCCCCTTTTAGGGTGAAAGAAAAGATCAAAATCAGGATGCAGGATAGAAGGAACTTAATGACACCACTGGCTAGCAGAATGCCGGTATAGGTTCTTACGTCCGTACGCATGAAATAAAGGAAATTAAAAATAATGGCTAATGCCACAAAAAATACGAGGCTTTGCCACCAGGCTGATGATGCCTGATGAAAAAATGAAAATAAAACATACGAATAAATGCAAGAGAGCCCTACGGAAATTAATATGGCAGAAATACTTTTTAATCTCATTTACCGGGTTTAATTACGCCTTTTAAAACAACATACAATGCTGCGGCAATTCCTAAAAGCGAAAGTATAATCGTAAACACTGGTGTTTCGTTCTTATAATAAAGATCGAGTTTATTTCCCCCCCAGGCCGATAGACCAATAATTACAGCCATTTGAATACCCAGGTTGCTGAATTTTATAAGTTGGTTAGGCTGTTTTTGAGGAGGCATTATTAGTTTCAATGCTTTGGTGCATGTTTTTTACTTTAGCACCCATGTTGCAGGTGCCGGTAAAAATTGCGCCCGGTTCAATAGCTAGTTTGCCTGTAATAATATCGCCGCTTACTTTTGCGCTTGCCTTTAAAGAAAGCATTTCAGAGATATTTACTTTGCCTTTTATTTCTCCGCTTATATCAGCATTACCGCTGGTAACATTACCATCAACCACACCATTTGGACCTAATACGAATTTACCCGTAGTAACTATATTTCCTGTTAAAAGCCCGTCAATTCTAACATCGCCGGCTGACTGAATATCGCCAATAATTTTAGTACCATTACCAATTAAATTTACTGAACTAGCGTCTAAGTTTTGATTTTTGTTTGAACCTATTCCTAACATAACATTCAATTTTAAGTTAATAGTTTTATTTTATTTTATTTTCAGTTAAGTTCTTGTAGTTATCCAAAAAGAAGATCTTATATGATTCTATGTTTTTCTTCTTATATAAGAACGGTAAATTATTTGCCAAGATAGGATAAATTTCTACCATCTCCTTCTTTACTTCCTCTTTAAAAATGTCCGGGTCTTTGATAACATTTTCGTAATAACTCATTACTTCTTTAGCACTTGCAAATGTTTTTAAAATTACCAATTGTTTGCTTGTACCAAACAGGTTGCTGGTTAAATTAAATGTTTTTGTACTGTAATAGGTGTTGTTAAAAGTATTAAGACGGATCTTAAAACTGTCTGCAATTTTTGGATCATCGGGTACAATAGCAATTATAAAATGTTCTGCATCAAGGTTCACACTAAATGTATCTAATTGCACTAAGCCGGGTTCAGAAGTTTTATAAAGATCTGGATTTTTTTGTTTTTTAATGGAAAGTAAAATATCATTTGCCAGTGGGGTAACCTCTGCGGCTGGATGTTTGGCAACTAGCAATTTTAAATAAAATTCTAACGAATCAATGCCTTTTAATTTTCCAATACTCAACGACTTTATAAATTCAAATTTAGAAACAAAAACGTTTTTGCCAAATTTAGATAACCCTTCATTTGCCTGGCTTAAGGCCTGCGAATAATTATTGTCTAGATAAGATTGATAGACCTGAGTATAAAAGCCTTCTACTTCGCTTTTTTGGCTATTTACTTCGGTTGCATAACTTGGATTCTTTATGATCAGCGCAAACTCACTATCTGGAAATTCGCTTAAGATCTTTTCTTTATAATAATCTGCTCTTGGCTGGTTCTTATCTGCCAGGTGCGTGCGGTACATAATGTAATATGTATTTAGTAAATATTTGTTCTTCGGAAAGCGGGAGTTTAATTCTTCGAATGTTGCAACTGCTTTTTTGGTGTTATTTAATTCTTCTTTATAAATAGAACCCATCATGTAATAAGCATACACAATTTTTTTGTTGCTTTTCTTTACAAGCGAATCGCTAATTGGTAAATTGGTTCTGTAAAATTCTCGTGTTTTATTTGAGCTTTTTGTAACACTTTTTTTGCCAATGGTATCATTGGTTTCGGTAGGCTCATCAATTATGAGTGCTTTGTTAGATCTGCGCCAGTTGTCCTCTAGTTTTCGATTGCCCCATTTTTTTGTAAAATCAGCCACACCAAACGAAACTGTATTTTGATTGTAAAAATAAAATGAGGCAGATACGCCGGGGCTTCCAATATCCATATTCTGGCCCATGCTTCCCAATGTATTGTTTGGTAATTGATTACTGTTCTTTGCTATCTCTTTTTCTTTTTCTTTTCTTTCTTCTTCTTTTTCAAGATCAGAAATGATCTTATCAATTACCCTGTTTTGTTCGCTTTCGCTGAGTTTAACAAAGCGCTGTAAACTGTCTTCCCTGCTAACCGTGCGAATATGCCCAACCAAAGTCTCGAGTGTTTTTTTACGTGCAACTATGGTTGCATAATCCGGATGATCTTTTGAAATGGTTACAACGGCACTATCGTAATATGCTTCTGCTGGCTGATAGTTAGTAAGATCGAAATTTATTTCACCTAATTTTAAATAAGATTGTCCTTTTTGATTGGGATTACTTACACTTGTTTGAACCGATTTTTTGTAATAGATAAGTGCTTGCGTTGCGTTGCGCTCTTTTTCTTCTATCTCGCCTAAAGTGTAATAAATAACGTCATAATACTCATTATTTTTAAACTCTTTGGCCATTTTTAAAAGGTCCTTTTTTGTTTTTTCGGAGTTGTTGCGTTTAACATCTAACAATTTGGCCATTTTAATTTTACTATAAAAAACCAACTCGTAATTTGGTTTTAAGTGAATTGTTTTTTTGTAATACTCCAATGCGCGTTTATTATTTTTTTGTTGCTCGAACAACTGCGCAACAATAAAACTATATCTTGCTCTTT
>JAUXSA010000090.1 GCA_030681615.1 Bacteroidota bacterium | reverse complement strand
AATTCATTCTTAAACGGATTTATCGGGTTATTGGTTCATCCTCAATAGACGTAGCTTTCAGGCGTTCGACTGAGCTCACGCCGAAGTCTATCAGGTCTGCGCGAAGGGATGTTTGTCACTTAGCCCTTCTTCCATGAATGATGCCAAATCAGAATCGGTGCCTGTTTTGTAAGCACCCTCATCGGGTTTTGTTTTATCAGCACGATCTGTAGATTTCTTTATTAACTAATCCTTGCCCTTTTTACCTGCATTTTTCATTGTACATCTTTTAAGTGTTAATCCCTTTACTTCCTGGGAATTATAATTTTTCAATCACATTGCGTATTTCTTCCTTGGTCTGTCCAAGTTTTTTTTCAAGCCGGCCTAATAATTCATTTTCTTTTCCTTCTATGAAAAGTAAATCATCGTCAGTTAGTTTTGCATACTTTTGTTTGAGTTTACCTTTTAACACATCCCAATTTCCTTTAATGCTTAGTTTTGTTTCCATTTTTTTAAGTTTTAGATTTATTTATTTTATTTATTCTGTTGTTTTTCCTTTAAATTCTTCCTCGTTTTCTTTTGCTTCGGCCTCAGCCTTTGTTTTGCGAATGATACCATCTTTATGATGAGCCGGAGAATATATTGTGTACATTTTTAATTCTATTTCCCCATCTGTATTTAGAATGTTATGTTTTGCTCCCGCAGGAATCACAATAGCATCACCATCGCTAACTGCATATTCATTCCCATCTATTATACATTTGCCCCGGCCACTTTCAAAACGAAAGAATTGATCATTTTCCTTATGGACCTCTTCTCCAATTTCTTCTTTGGGCCTGAGGCTCATCAATACTAATTGGCTGTGTGAAGACGTATATAATACCTTTCTGAAGTTATTATTTTCTTTAGTTGATTTTTCAATCGCTATTTTAAATCCTTTCATTTTAATTTTGTTTCTTACTTATTTTACGTTTTTAACTGTAAGGTCTTTAAACGCGTTACCCAACTCATCCATATCGTGGCTAAATTCCGTTTTAAATTTTTCCCATTTTTCTTTACTTTCTGCTTTGTACTCATCCATCTTTTGCTTTAGCTCTTTATTTCTTTGTTCTATTTGAGCTATTTTCTTTTCGGATTCAGCTTTAATATCTTTTTTTTCATGTTCGATCTTTGCTTTAAAATCAGCTATAATTTTCTCGTTATCTGAGATTTTATCAGATGTTTCTTTCCGGTAATTCTCAATTTCAATCTGATATTCTTCGTTGGCTTTTTCAAGATCTTTTTTTGCTTCGGTAACATTTTCTGTTGCTTCTTCTACTTTATCAGAAGGAGTGTTACAGCTTGTTAAAATTGCACTTGTAATAAAAAGTGTTGCGGATAGGATAATTACATTTTTTTTCATTTTTCATTTTTTAAAAGATTAATAATAAGAGGCGGGAATAGTGAAGCCAAATTTGGAATCTGGAAAGGAACTTGATTTCATAACAAATATATCTTAGATTTTATTGCTTTTTAATGTCCGTAGTCATATATAGGCATGACCCTTATCAGTTAATTGATAAAAGGGGCATTTTAAGCCAGGTGTAAATACCAGAAAGGGTTATATGTGTGCCTGCCGCGGGCTGCGCATTATAGCGCTAAGTGCAGGCGCAAGAAGGGTGGCATTGCCACATCTGTTTTTATGCCGTGGAAGATCCGTTTTTATTTTCGTCGTTGTGGCTTCTGTTTTTCATTATTAGTTTCAATTTCAGGTCGTCATATACTATTCCAATAATTAAAACTGTTGCTGCAATGGCTAATACATAAAGTTTTAAAGTCGAATAGAGGATACCGCCTAATAGTCCACCCAAAAAGAAAAAAGTAATAATGGTCAGGCGTAATTTTATTGAAGAGTAAAGTTTGTCCTTTTGATCTTTTTGTTTGTAAAAAAATAATTGGGATAGTTCTATTCCTAAGTCTGTAAATAGTCCTGTTAGATGTGTTGTCCGAACGGTTGCATTTGAAATTGTTGTTACCAATGAATTTTGCAAGCCCATTGCAAAAAGCAAAGAACAAGCAAGAAGATTTGGATTGTGTGAGATTAGAATTTGTCCGAATACCGCTAAAAAAAACAAAATAAGACTTTCGATAATTGTCGGAATTATATAAATTAATCTGTCGCTTGTTTTTGTTGTAATTTCAACTATGAGGTTTGATGCAAATGAACCTAAGAAGAAGAAGAAAATATATAAGAAATAGATAAACCCCTGCCAAAAATTGAGTTTGAATATTTCGTCTACAAAAAAAGCAAAGTGTCCGGTTACATTTGTTGTCAAGCGTTGAACGGCTAAAAAACCAGCCACATTTACAATTCCAGCTACAAAAGACAGCAACGAGGCGATTTTTAAATTGTGGCTTAAAGTTCTTGTTTTTCCCTTGTGTCTGAACATAAATTAGTCGTCAATTTGTTCGTGTGTGTGTTGTTCTAAAATGGTATATAACGTTTTGAGGCTTGTCGCAGCGAAGGTTTTGGAACACTCAACTGTCTATACCTACAAAAGATTATTTAAAGATACCAAACTTTATTAGTGAAGGCAAATAAAAATTATTTTGTGCTTCAGCGCGCTTTGAATTGCCCGGGCGATGACCGATTCCGCCCGCCTTGCGCTTAGCCGCTGTTACCAGTCTGGTGGTGGCACACAGTTTTATTTCATCGTCCGAGTATATAAATAAGATGTTTGTCCGTCAAAATTAATTTTAACTCGGTATACTCTTTTTTATTAGTAAAAATCATTTCGTATTCACCTTCGTTAAAGTATAAGTTGTCTTTGTTTGTCGAGTCAGTGTTTGTTAAGATCACTTTATTTTTATTTAATCGCCATGTTAATCTTCCCTTGTCACCCGATGGTATGGTTACAATCGCAGAGTTGTCAATATTGAAATTAATTATTGTACAAACATTTACCTGCATTGTACTGATACTGTCACCAGTACCGCTTTGAATCGCGCAACAGCTCCATTCACCAACCAAACCAATTGTGTTCGAAGTATTATTTTTGAATGGAAATTTTATGTTATTGTCTGAATTGCCTTTTTCAGAGCAGCTTACTATTGTCAGTGCGAAAAAGTAAGTTATTATAATAAATATTTTTTTCATGTTCTTGTCCCACCCCTAGCTGGTAACGGACCACAAGCAGGCACCGTGCCCGCGTCCATAAATTAAAAGTACGAATGTCCGCCGAGATTTAAAAATGTAAAATGCACGGGCATGGGGCTTGCTTGTTGTTAGCAATTGTTGTGGCCACACAGTATGAGTTTAGCGGTGTCCGCACTTTCTTTGTCAAAACCAATTAATGAACTAGTCTTTACCCATTTTGCTTTGATGTTAAGGGGAAGACCATTTAAAGAAGAGTCGTCATCGATAATTACAAAGGGTTCATTGTCCATTTTATTGTCGACCCATTGTTTTATTTCGGTCGCACGATCAGGCATCTCCTGAATTGTTGAACAATTATTTATTTTAGAAACGTTTGAAACTTTAATTCCACGTCTTTCGAGTATTTGTTGCCAGTCGTTGTCCGAGAAACTTATGCGATGAGTTGTTGTTAATATGATGGATGCATTAGTCTCAGCAATTAGTCTGGATAAATTGTCGGCCGCAGTGGAATTGAACATTAAGAAACCGTCTTCATGGATTTCAGCTTTTTTCCAAGCGGGTGTCGTCACCATTACGCCGTCTATGTCGAGAAGTATCTTCACAATAAAGCCTGTTATCAGTTAGTTGCCGGTCACAGCCAAAATACTTTTTTTGAAAAGTCGAGTATGCGAGGTCCTTTGGAATTATCAATTTCTTCAGAGTCTTGGTCGAGAGGACCATGAGCGATTATAAATCTGCCTGTCTTTTTATGTCTTACTATTAGGCCGACGTCAAGGATGTCACCTTTCCCGCCCCAAAAACCAGGATCGCCATTATTGATGATTTTTATGGAGTCATTTTTAACTATTGCAGTACAAGTCGAACCGCCGGATATACTTTTCGTATTTGATTTACCATTCCAGACCTTAAAAACTATAGTTAAAGTGTAAGTACCGTCTTTTGGTCTTTGAGCGTTAAGCGCAAAGGTCAGCAAGAGTAGGAGAAAAAGAAGTTTTTTTTTCATGTCTAGTGTCTTAAAGGCAAGGTCCTGTGGCAATTAGTGCTAACGTTTTGCAAGCAGGCGCATGCGGATTAATGAAACATTGTCTGCCGAAACGTTAATTTAAAGATACATGTTTATTGGACTTTTGCAAAATGGAAATTATTGTCCGCGAAGCGACCTTGACTTTGCAAAAGCCTTGCAAGTCTGCCCGCTTGCGATTGCTTGCTGTTAGTGGTAGTTTTTTGTCACCAAATTTTCCACCATGGTCTTGTTTGTTTGTCGTGGGTCGATTTGAATTGTCGTATGGCATTTTTAAGAAACTGTTCAGACTCATGATTTTTTAGTTCAAAGTCGGCTAAGTTGTCGCGGGTAATTTTTTCAAAGTCGTTGTCGATATTAAATTGTTTGTTCAAGCCGATGTCAAAGACCGTTAAGTATTGAATTTTTGAATTTAAAAGTTCTGTTATGGGCAAATTTTCATATTCCTTTTCTATGCATAGTCCACCTGGATCAACTAAATAAAACACTTGGTCAAACTCGTCATATAATAAGTTATGACCATTCTCAATCACATGTCGAAAGGTTTGTCCGGTCGCAATTTCACCAAAAGACCCATCTCTGGTTGAAATTAGGTCGATAAGTCCTGCGTCATTTACTCGCAGCTGAATGTCCTGCCACTTAAACTTACGATCAGTGATTTTTTGAAACTCTTTAAACATAGGATGGTCAGCCGCCCTTTGTCCGATTACAAAAGATTGAATGTTATGTCCTGGAGTAATGTTGTCCATAAAAATTACCACTAACGTTTGGCGCTTCCCTGTGTTTAGGGTTTTTAATTATTAAACTTAAACCATACCCTGGTTTAGGGTTTTACTATATGTAAATATACTTAATTTTCAAAGTTTCCAGAACCGGGATTAGGGTGCTACTTTTTTATGGTTTAGGGTTTTAGATTTTACTTTTTTCTATAATATTTAAATGAAAAAGCAAATGAAAAACACCACAAAAACAATCAAATCTTTAAGTGATTTAAGATTTTTAATTAGAGAAACAATGGTTAAAGAGGACCTAATATCTGCTGAATCAAATCCTGATTCTAATGTTAATAATGAACCGAATAATTCCGAAACGAATAATAATAATCAAAAAAGTCTGGAACCGAAGCCGGATGCAGAAAAATGTCTTTCACAGATTCAGGAATTATTAGATTGGTATTTTAAGTAAAATTTAATTTTATATTTTCTTCAATAGAACTTGACTTTATAAAAAAGACCCGGTAACTTTAAAGAAAAGAAAGAAAAATGGAAAAAAATAAAGAAGTTGCAATCGAGCCTGTTAATGACCGTTACATAGTTTTTATCGGCAGTGCTATAGTAAATGGGCCAAGTGTATCCGCTAGTCAAAAAGAACTAAAAGAATTTTTTGATTATACTAAAAAATATAATACTGAAAACAAAAATAAACCAGCAAGAGTTTGCCATCCTAATGAAGCAGTAAAAATAACCAAATGGAAGTAGTGAGAAATTTAATTTAAAGAATGGCGGGTCTTTTACGTAGCTCTACGAATTCTTCATCCGTAATTTCTTTTTCCGGATACTGGATATCAATTGCTCTAAATTCAGGCAGAAATTCTATTCTATGATTTGGCCCAACATGAGCTGTATTTGGTAAATATATAAGTTTTATATAAGGATGCTTTTCAAAATTTTTTTTGACATACGTTTCTCCTGGTGTATTTAAGATAAAATATTTTTGATAGCCCATTGCAGAGAATTGTTCATTTATAATAGTCTGCAGAAGTAAAATTGCTTTAAGCGCTATTTCTCTATCTTTAGTTTCAGTTTCAATTTTAAAATGTATTGAGTCATTTCTAATTATTGCTAATTTTTTATACGACTCAATTGCTTTATCTGTAAGTATACCCCACTCATATAAAGCAGAATATGCGATATGCCACTTTGCAAAGGCTTCCTTCTTTTTAACTGTGTTATAAGTCGCCGTTTCTTTATAACTTTCTCTAAGATTTAATATTAAATGATTTAAAATCCGTTCACCTAAAGCGCATGCTGCGGTTAAAGCAGGATAATAAGAACCTAAAACAAATGATTTTCTAATTTGATGTAAAAAATTATTATGATAAGCAATTACGCAAAAAGGTTTAGCACCGATGTCTTTGAAATTTTGGATTTTTTGATCGAAGTTCTGTTCTCCATATTCGAATTTAAGACTGGTAATTGTTTTATCGTAATTTTCTTTATCTAAAGAAGACATAGAAGCTTGTTCTGATAGTTGGCTTAATAACAGACTTCTACTATCGTAATCCCAACCTAAAATTCTATACCTTTTCATATTTTGGAAAATATCATTCTAAAGAAAAGATAGTTAATAACCCATATAACCGAGTTGTTTTTTTACGGCGGTTGTATTAATTCTTAATGTTACCATTGCAGGACTCGCGTTGTAATGCTCAGCAATTTCGGCTACTTCCATTCTCTTTTTGAGGGCCCATAGAAGTCCATCACGGGTAATTTGCAAAGCGGAGCCAAGATAATTAGCTTCTTGTTCTTGTTGCGGATCAAATTCACGCATTATAAAAGGCAAATTAATTCCCTTATGCCTTTCTGGTTGTTTGTGACAGCAAATTATATGGGCCATTTCGTGCATCAAATTACTTTGCTGGCGAGCTGGAGCATGTAGATGATTATGAATAATAATTGTAGCGTCGCTACCTGTTTTCATTGTAAGAGCAGACCAGCCTTTATCCGAACCAACCAAATCTTCAATATTTGTTTCGGCAGGAAATATTTCAAGAGGTGTAAATACTTTGACATTTAAATGTTCGGCCAATTTAAAACCACATAGAGGATCAGAGGCCAACAAGCCTAGTTCAGTCCTTAAAGCAATTGCTGTTTTTTCTGCTTTAGATTTAAACCCTCTGGGTAGTAAGCTGACTTTTGCCACAAATAAGTTTACTTTGCATAAGCCATATCGATCATTTTAAGAAGCATTTGAACTGTAGTTGGTTCCAGTTCTCTTTCTGCTCGTAGGTGAGCGACAATAAAATCCTTATTTGATGATGGTTCTGTTGTAGCATGGTTGATAATAAATGTATCAGATGATGTTCCTAGCCATTTACAAAGTTTGATGAATGTATCTACATCGGGTACTTTTCCTTGCTCAACTCTTGATAAAGTAGCTGGGCTTACACCACCAATCTCGATCGAAACTTCCCGTAAAACTTTTTTTCCGCGCTTTTCTTTGAGCATACCTGCTAACAGGCTGCTATTTAATGTTGTTGCCATGTTAATAACTTTTTACACGTAAGATTTGTTTCATGTATGAAATAAACTGATTTTCAATTATATTTGCATTTGTATATGAGTAAAAAAAGATATTTTATTATGTATGAAACAAAGATAGTAATATATATGATAAGTAAAACAAGGAGTTATGAAGTTTTTTAACTACAGGTTTTTAATAAGCATAAGTGTTAAAATGCCTTAATGTCAGTCTTTAGAAAATAAAATAAATGGCACTAATATTGTCGAAAATGAATGGTTTAACATTTAAAAATAATAGATAAAAAAAATGGCCCCGGATGCTGTAACATCAAGGGCCGGTAGAATGTACAAACATAAAGCCTCAGCAGCTAAACATTTTCCAAAGGAAATTACTCCCTTTTTTTGCCACATTCTGTTTTTTGAGTTTTGTTAACAGGTCGCAAATATAGCACTGTACAGTTAAAGTACAAATAAAGGTCATAAATTCTCCCGCCGAAAACTGACAAGTTGCCAATTCCTGCCGATTAAATTGCCAGGAATTGCGATGTTCAATCTTCATTAGTTATTTTTTACGAAATAAAGAACGAAACGTTGCAAACGGACATCTCCGTTTAATAAGTAATGCCTCTTATTACCATGCAAAATATATGCCTGTTATAGAGCGCGAATAAATCATTGATATAATAACAACTAAAAAATGCGCAAGCAATATGCGCGCGAAAGGGAAACAAATGAATAAATTTTTACACATATTAATAAAGTTAGAAGTTGGGGACCGAATAGTGGTTCCAAAAAGTACATGGGATCTTATACAACATCATGCTATTTATTTAGGGTACTGGAATAACCAATATTGGTTTATTGAAAATAAAGAGGGCTATGGTGTGCGCATAGTTTGTGCTGATGTATTTTTTGCAGGTGTAAATAAGGTAACACGCATCAATAAATTTACTCCACGTTACAATTATTCCAGGAATGACTTGTATAACTATGCTTTGACGAAACAGGGAAGACGTTATGATCTGCTTAAATATAATTGCGAGCATCTATCTAACGAACTTCAGCATCATGTAGTTAAAAGCAAGCAGGCCAGTACTGGATTAGGATTAGGGCTATTGGCATTAGGACTATTTATAGCAGGTGTTGCATCAGAATCAAATAATAATAAATCTAAAAACTATTAAAAAACAAAAAAATGAGTACAGTAATTCAATCACAATTTTATAAGTATCATGATACAATAAAATTAGAAGCAGTAGATAACCAACCCGTTATTGAAAAAATAAATATGCTCGTAGAAGAACTAAGAGCATCTCTAAAGAAGAAATCAGAAGAGGATGGAAAACCATTAATCACTTTTAGCGTTGAAACGCAAGGAAGCAATGCTATGGGTACAGGTAATAAACCTGCTTTTGATGAAGATGATTATGACATTGATATTGCGCTTTTGTTTAATATTAACAAAGATGATTATACACCATTAGAAGTTAAACAGTGGGTGCATGATGCATTAAACGCAAAGCAATTCAGAACCGTAGAGTGGAAAAAGCCATGTATAAGGGTTCAGTATACTGAAGCCGGTTTTCCAAAATTCCATGTTGATTTTGCTATATACGCGAACGCTAATACGGATAAGAAAATTTATTTAGCAAAAGGGAAACCAACAATTTCTTCTGATCAAAATAAATGGGAAATTTCAGAACCAAAACTTTTAAAAAACCTTATTAATGGAAAGTACACTGATTCGTTAGAACGCAGTCAGTTTATACGTTGTATTCGTTATTATAAAAGATGGAAAGATGTCAAATTCGATTCTGTGAATGGTAAACCTACTGGAATTGCCATAACAGCTCTCGCGTATAATGGATTTAAACCGCACACTGTAGAGTACTTTAATGGGCAAGAAAATATTAATGATTTAAAAGCTCTTATAGAGTTTACTAAATACATTATTAACCAATTTGATTTTTTTACAAAGCGAATTAAGGTTAATTTACCTGTTCCTCCTTACAATGATTTGTTTGAAAAAATGACAGATGATCAGTGTAAAAATTTTAGTGAAAAGCTAAAACACCTTAAAGACGTATTAGAAGCTGCTGCTATAGAACCTGATCCACATGAAGCGTGCAAAAAACTTCAAAAAGAGTTTGGACAAGATTTTCCTGTACCACCTAAGGAGGACACGGCACAAAGCAGAAAAAGAGCAGTTGTAGGAACAAACGAATCAGCTTAATATGGAAAAGGCGGAAGTATTAAAAGTGTTACAACATATTGGTTCTTTTAATGAGATCGCCGAATGTCAAAACCCTGTTTTCAAAAAAAGAAAATTGGGTTTTGGCTTTTCCTTTACTGATACTATTGAGCGTTTTAATATAAAGATTTTAGTGGGTTTTGAAATTAATTTCCCACTTGTTATGCCAACTTTTTTTATAGATAATTACGGTTCTCTACCCCTAATACCTCATGTGGAGAAAGATGGCAAGGTTTGCTATACACACGAAGACTATACCTTTATTGATTTTGAGCAGCCTGGTCAAATAATCAGTGAGACATATCTGTTAACAAAGAAAACAATTGAAGAAGGACTAAAAAAGAAAAACCTACAGGACTTTGCTGATGAGTTTGAAGCTTATTGGGCAAGACTTGATAATTGCGAAGAGATCTATTCAGATATAAATATATCAGCTGATCCTATAATAATAAAAATTGGAAAAAAGGAAAACTTTCGTTTTGCTGTATCTGACGAAACGCAGAGAATGAAAAATGTGAGTCGCTATGTTAATTTGGATGAGATAGGTATTACTTATCAAAACGCTATTTTTATTCCATTTACAATAAACGATGTGTTTCTGCCACCAAGATATCATGATTCGCTAGGTATTGATTATTTTCAATCAATACTAAAATTACTAACCGCGCCTGCTGAAAAAAAATTATCCAGGTTGTTTTCAACAACAACAAAAAACGAGGAATATGTTATATTCTCATTCCCACAAAAAAATAATGTTCATTGCTTGTTTGGAGTTAAATTTTCCAATTTTAAATCTACTGGCCATCCACTAATTTCAAATGACTTTGCCGGAAAAATTACGCCAATAAGTTTTGACAGACTGGATAAAGAGTTTTTGTATAAACGAGGCGGTAATGGTGAAGCTGTGCCAGAAAAAAAAGTATTATTAATTGGAGGTGGTTCAATCGGTGGTTTTATTGGAGAGGAACTTATTCGTAATGGTTTTTTTGATTTAACCGTTGTGGATGCCGACTTTTTAAAAAGCGTAAATTGTTACAGGCATCTTACTGGTTTCGCTTATGTAGGAAAAAATAAAGCAAAAGCTATAAAAGAAAAAACAGAAAGCTTTTTTCCACATAGTAATGTAAATGCAATTGATATCCCAATAGAAGAAGCTTTAAGGAAAAAAGTGATAAGAATAGAAGATTATCACTTTATTATTGTAGCTACAGGTAATGTGACAGTCAACTGTTTCCTCAATAAATTATTGTCAAAATTTAACAAGCCAATACTTTATACCTGGAACGATCCTTACGGAATTGGTGGACACTGTTTAGTAACCAATCTTGAAAAGAAAGGGTGTTACAATTGTTTATATACTAATGATGAATTTTATAACATGGCGTCGTTTGCACATCATAAACAAGACAAAACGTTTTTAAAGACTTTATCGGGTTGTGGCTCTGTGTATACACCTTATGGATCGATTGATTCAATGCAAACGGCAATACTGACCGTAAAAACAGTTATAGAAATTGAAACTAATAGAATAAAACAAAATGCTATTTATTCCTGGAAGGGTAACTCTGAAATTTTTATCAGAGAAGGGTATAAAACTTCGTCACGATATGAGATGGGTAATGTTGATCTTGAAGAAAGGAAAAATAGTTTTGCAAATGAAAAATGTAAAGTATGCAATTAGAAGAATCAATTTTTACACTTTCGAATAAAGGAAAAATAAAAGTGTCTGAATTTGCACATGAAAGAATGAATAAATTCAAACAAGAAAAACCTGATCTTGACGAAGCCGGCGGGGTTTTGCTGGGACGGTTTATTGTAGATTCAAAAAACATTATTATTGATGATGTTACCATACCAATGATTGGAGATCAGAGAAGGAGATGTTTCTTTTTTAGGAGCGCGAAGTCTCATCAAAAAATAATAGATAGTAAATGGTTTAAAACAAATGGAACCTGTAATTATTTAGGCGAATGGCATACACACCCAGAAAACTATCCTGAACCTTCAAATACAGACCTTCAAAATTGGAGAAAAAGAATGAAAGAAGATAAATTCACAAGCCGTTACCTTTACTTTATCATTGTTGGAATTAAGGAGTTCTATATATGGGAAGGGGACAGAAGAACATTAAAATTTAAAAAACTAGAAAAAATATAATATGGCACAAGGATACGTAATAATTAAACATCAAGTTTTCACGGAAATTTCTGATGAAACGGTTTTGGGGTTTTTACCTACAAGTACAACAATACCAAAATATAAAATATTTGATATAAAAAAAGAAATTATCAGTATGGAGAATATCCATCAACTCAATAATTTTGAATTCAGGGTTTATCAAAAAAACATAATTGAAAATGAAATAAAACCCTTTTTAAATGCTAATCCTGATTACAAAGTTCTTTATTTCGGAACAGCAAGTATTCCATTAGCATTACATTTAGGTTATTGCTTTGGTTCTTGGAAGGATGTTGATGTGTATTTACTTCACCGGGAGAAAATGACTTGGGAATGGCAAGATGAAAGCGGAGCAAAAGAACTGGAAACAAATAGCAATTTTGTAAAAGAAGAATTTACTGGACCGATCGATGTCATTTATAAAGTCGAGGCGACCTATTTAAGTCAAGATACTGATTTAAAGGAAGTCGTTGAAAGCCCCTCAAAAAAAATTGATCTTAAACTTGGTGTAATAGGAAAAGATGTATTTGGTAACCAAGAACAGTTGAAACATTTTGCACATCAATTTGCTTTAGGAATAGATACAGTTGCAAATTTTTTACCCAATACCGACAAAATACACCTGTTTCCAACTGTACCGGTTGGCCTTGCATTTTTGATGGGTACAAAGATTAATCCGATGGTAACGAAACCGATTGTAACTTATCAATATAATACAAATCATACACCTAAGTATGAACAAATCTTAATTCTACAGGAGTCGGATCAACCTGAAGCAATAATTACAGAAGAAGATGCTAAGTTTATTTTAGAAATAAGAGCTGAACTAAAGGCTGAATTAGAAAATAAAATAGCGCCATTTGTAACATTGAAAATTGAAGATCAAAAAAAGCATAATGATAAATTAAGTTGGATAAAAACTGTATTAAGTGAAGGTAGTTATAGTGAAATAGAAAGAGGTTATTGGAAAAATATTCCTGATATTTCTCAAACGATTTTAGCAAACTCAAAATTAGTTGATTCAACTGATCTCGCTGGCGAAGGTTTTCATATTGCAGAAAATGGTGAATGGCAGTTAACCGACCGTTTTATTTTCAATATAAAAAATCGACTTAATAATGATAAATCTAAGGTTCTCAAAGCTCTTAGGTTATTTGTTTTTCATGAAGCAATACATATACATCAAAAACTAACTAGTTATACAGCTGAAAACGTTGGAAGATTTCCCAGAGTACTAGAGGAGGCTGATTACATAGCTGATGTTTGGGCAATGGTTCATGAGTACGCTTTTTCCAAATTGTATTACGCATCCTCAACAACTGACCTAATTACATTTTTTAAAGAATTGATTGATGTTGCTACAAAAACAATGTGGGCGTTTGATGATTTGGATCCAAATGTAGATGAAATGCAGATAAGGCGAGTAAATCGTTATTTAATTTGGTATTGGATATTTTTACAAGTTGATGATAAAAAATGTAAGACAATTGATGATGTAATTAATATTTTCGCTATCAAACCTGTATTAGAAATTAGAGGACTAGACATTAGGGCTCAATCTCAAAGAACTATTTTTAGATTAACAAATTATAAGTTAGAAGATTTGGAAATTGGCTACTTAGATAGAAATGCAAGAATACTTCGCGCTTCTAATTCAGGAGGTATTCAGTTGCCGGAATTAGTCAAGGGGTTTAAAGAACGAAACGGAGAGAAAATAATTAAGCAATTGAAAGCTTGGCACGATCAAATCAGAGAGAACTAATTTACTAGATTTTATATTATTTAAATGAAAGTAAAGTTTGTGTGTAGTTTAACCTAATTAGTTATATGACGTTTGCTGTACTCATTATTTAATCTTGCAACGAGCTTATCATATCCTAAAAGATTACGAAATTTAGTTAATTCTTGATCAGTATAATTAATTAATATGCAATATATACCATATAAGTATTGATCAAGCTTTTGCGAAACATGCATATTTGTATTTTTCAGTTCAATATCATTGTTTATAATTATTGCAGCTTTTACGTTTATATCTAAAATGATATCAAAATACTCCTGACTTGATAATAATTGAAGTTGCGCTCTAAACTCAAAATTCCCAATCCAACTCTTATAAACTTCTTTAAACCAGGATTCGTAAGGCGTGCTTTCAATTGTGTATTCAGTTGGTCTTTTTCCTATATAGAGGTCAGGCATTTCAGTGAAAAATTGTTTAATTGTAGGATCAATGATAGTTTTATCCTCATCTTCGAATGCTATCCAAAAATGATCTTTTTGTTCAGGACTTCCAAATTTAAATTTTCCGGTGCTTAATGAGTTTTTGAACCCATTATTTTCTAAATGTATTGACAGAGGATAACTAACGGTAAAGCATTTTCCATCGGGTATGTATGAGCCAAGGGTGCTTTTAACAAAAGCGCTTGCCAATAAAGATGCTTCATTAATATCGATTTTATTAAAACGCACGAATAATTATTTGAAAAAATTATCTAATTCATCTTTTATATTATTTGCCGATGCAGAAGCTAAAGTAAATAACTTACCCATTGTATTAAAGTCGTCTTCATCACTTGAAATTTTAAAACCAGATTGATTTTTTGTCGAAAGGTTTATAAAATTAAAAGTATAATATGATAATTCTCTATCAATATCTAAATAATATGAAATTGTAACCGAAGCATCTTTACTATTTAAAGAGAACGCGTCTTCGTCAGACTTTGTCCAGTTTAAAACTTGGTTATTAGTTTTTTCAATTAAATCTAAAATAAAATTATTAAATGCTTTAGGTATCATAATTGTTGGTTAATTAAGTTATTTTTTAATTGAATAATTATATTGTTGAAACCAGTTATTGCTTTTATTTGTCTTAAAGCCGTTTTTTCATCAATACCGCTTTTAGGTAATAATATCCAATCACTTATTATTGTATTTATTTTTACCAATGTTTTATTAATAATAATTAATTGTTCGCCCTTGGTTTCAATACTATCTTTGATTTGCATATAATTATTATAAATATGCTGTAAATGAATCCTCGCTAATTTATATTCACGCTTACTAATGTGCCAGTTAACTATTTCAAATTTCCCTAGAATTTCAGTAGTGACAAGTAAAGAATTAGCATTATGTATATTTTTTTTAATTTCTGTTATGCCAGCATTTACAATAAATATTTCGTGTAAAGCTATACATAAACCTGTAAACTCTGATACATTTGCAAAAAACGATAGTGCGTCTTCTTTTAAACTTTTAGGATAGAATATTAAATTAAATAATAGAATTGAACACAAATAAGTTAAATATAAAGAACGATAATAAGGTTTACCAATATTATTTTTATAGAACAGTTTTATTTGTTTGAACATTTTATTAGTGAAATGTGTATTTAATTTACTTTAAAATAACTTCGCTTTTTACGCATGAGAGATATAAAAAACATTATCAATTTAATTTTTTCACATCAAGATAAGCAGAAGAAAGTTTATTTGCTTTTTTTATATTGATTGCATAAACTCTTTGAAAGGCATCTATTACCTCTTTGCCACCATTAGTTGATATTGGATTTGAATATGAAGATACAACTTCTACACTCATGCCCTTTTCAATACGAACGCCATTAGTTATACTTGTGCTTTTTACCGTAATTTTAAAAAGTCCCATAATATTTATACGTTTTTTTAGGTAAAACTGAAACATTAAAATAAGTTATTGTTTTATTATCTTAAATGTTTTATACTCATTCTCTATAAATACTTTTAACGTATAAACGCCACTTGGTAATTGCGAGATATTAATTTGAGATTTTGGATCTTTAATTTTTTCTTCTCTAACTATTTGCCCTAAACTGTTTAAAATTTGTAGTTTGGAACTGTTACCGTTTATAATATCAACATCAATATTTAAAATATCATTCGTAGGGTTTGGGTAAATTTTTATAGAAGAATTATTTGTTGTATTTTCTTTAACGCCCACAAAAAGGGATTGTTTTGTATTCCACTTAACTAACAAGCCGCTATCGCCACAAATAAGCGCTACGCTATCGTTTAAAAATTTCATGTCTCTTAGATCCTGTACAAAGGGCGTTGTAAGCTTTGACCAGGTTTGCCCCAGATCGGTAGTTTTTAAAATCACCGCATTTCCATTAGCAGCCGCACCTTCTCTGGCCACCAAATAGATTTCATTTTTATTTTTTACCGTGATATTCGTAAAATAAGTGGGAGATGTAATTGGTATATATGGACCCGTTAATCCGCCATCAAAGGTGTAGCCGAATTGAGCAATGCTATTTGGCGGAACAGTGCGCGAAACATAATAAATAGTATCTTTATTTATTACCTCAAAATCCCGAACGCGACCACCTACAAAGGTACTTTGCTGCCATGTATTACCGCGATTTTTTGTTATATAAGCGCCGCCATAAATGTTTTCTCCAAAAATAGCCATGCTATCGCTTATAACCGTTCCAATATTAACCGCTACGCCACCTATCCATGTCGGCTGCCATGAGCCGACCGTGTACGTACTCAAAGAATTATTTGTATATAAGGCTGTGTTATAGCTAAAAATAATGGAAGCATTTATTGTATCATAAAATAACGGAACAGGTTCAACATATACTAAACTTGAGTGCGTACTATCTTTCTTTTTTATCCAATTATTACCACCGTCAACGGTTTTAAAAAATTTCCAATTGGAATTAGTGGTTTTATAGCTAATATATATATAGTTAGTATCTACCCTATAAGTTTTGTAATACCTGTTTTCGGGCGTTTCTAAAAACACAGGTGTATTTACAGGGATTAAAGTATTGCAGTTATCATAGCTTTGGGCAAGGTAACTGCTGCCACCGCTTATTAAAATATTATTATTGATCTTTGAAATTGATAACAAATAGTCAGAAGTACCCGTATTAATCACGGTGAATTGCGATGATGAACTATTAGCATTATTTATCGTTTGGCTTTGCGCACAAACAACCTGCGCAATTATCACGGCAATTAATACGGATACTATTCTCATGATCTATTGTTTTACAAATTTTTTAAGTGTCTTCGCTCCATCAACAGTTATATAATAAAAATACAAAGAATTTGGGAGGTTTGCAACATCTGTGTTTATAATGGTTTTTTCAAAATCTGACTTGCCACTAAACAGTGTTTTTAATTTACGCCCCATCATGTCGTACAAATCAACCGTTAATTGGCACACTTTTTTTGTTTTAACTTCTAAAGTTAAATTGGAATTGGTTGGATTTGGGTATAAACTGATATTATTATCCAAATCCGAATGTTCCTTAACTCCATTTGTTGTCGCATTTTTTGTTAATACAGTATATTCAGCCCATTCTCCATAATTATAAGTTGTAGTATTAATAAACGCGGTATCTACTGGCCACCAGCCAACATTAGCACCAGTGCTATCTTTTACCTGATAAATGAAACCAACTAAGGCACAACTGCTATTGGTATATCCTTGTATTATTGTTTTTTCCCTCGGCATTAACTTTTTATTTGATCCTGTACCTATGATTGCCGGAAATGTAACCGATGAACTTGGACGTGGCCATACCTTTATTATAGTATCTGCATTTGGAAGGTTATGAATTACTGTGGAATTAATTTGATAGGTTTTAACAATGTATTTACCTTTAGAAAACGGAGTATACGAACCGTTTGGATTTTTTCTCTTCCATTGTTCAGTTGTTCTGATCGTATCCACCGCGTTTACCAAAGTTTTAGTTACTGAATAGGAGAACGGGGCTTTGGTATTAAAATGGCGTAATTTGTGCCTCGGTTTTTCAATCATGCGCATAGCCTTGCCAATGTTAAGTCTTCCATAACCTGTTAATGAATCTGGGCCGGAAATGTCTGTATCGGTTGCCGACATTTGTATAATTTCTTCGCAATCTTCGGGTGTTGGAAAAGTTGCATATGCGTTGGTTGAATCATACAAATAACTCATTATTAAACCAACAGCGCCCGAAACATGAGGTGCTGATGCAGACGTGCCTTGGAATGATATGTAATTATTTGTGATGCTAGTTGATACATCGCTAAAAGTAGCAACGCCAAGTGTTGCAATAAGAGATGCACTAGCAGGAGCAGCTACGTCAATATCTCCACCAAACGAACCTGTAAATTCACCATTAACGCCTGAAAATGGAGCGGAATTATGAATGAATTTGCCATCAGTACCGGTACCTGAAACGCATAATACCCAATCATCGTCGCAATTTGCCGGATAAACTCTGGAGCTTAACGTTGCAGAATTAGGACCTGCATTGCCATTACCCCTTGATGCCACAACAGTAGTTTTTAAGCGGTTAACAAAATGTACTGCCTCTGATACAATTGTTATATTTTGGTTTACGGTGGCATACCAACCTGTATCTAATGGTGGTGCATAAAAGCCAATTGAGCAATTTAAAATATGAGCGCTGTTACAACCATGCAATTTATTTATTGGACTTACGAAACCAACATCGGCAGGGCTTTGCGCCGCATATGTAATTACCTCAGTAAGCTGTGTCATTGGAGCTACATTATAACCAGCATTTAAAAAAACGCCTTCACTGTATAAGCTTATACCGCTTGAAGCAATAGAATCATTACCACCCGCAATACCAGCAATACCAACCGTATTATTTCGTGTAGCACCTATTATTCCCATAACGGCAGTACCATGAGAATCTCCAGAAGTTGACCCGTGGGCTTGTGACTTAATTGGTAGATTAGGCCCCCACCATAAACCACCAACCATCTTACTTGATGCAGGACTAATACCATTGTACCCAAAATCTTTTTGTTGCCAATCCACATTCTGATCTATCACAGCGCAACGAATACCAGGATGCCCGCCGCTTGGAATAACCTTATAGGCTTCTTCAACATTTACATCGGAAGCAATTGTATAAACTGTATTTGTATGAAGGGAATATTGTTTATTATATAGAGAGTCATTTGAACCATGCAAAACAAACATAAAATTTGGATGTGCATATTGAACTATGCTGGGTAGTTGGTTTAAAACGGTATGTGCATCCTTAACACTTAAACCTGACGGTAGTACTACATTTAAAGCCGTCCAAAAGTCGGGTTTGCTAATCGGTTCATTTAATTTAGAATGAGCGAGCGTATCGGAGGTTAGCATGTCAGGAAATATTTTAACTGCTTTAAGATCGCAAAAACCACCGCCACCACAATAAGGATTTAGTGCATTTACAATTGTTGTATAAGCAGAAACAGTAAGAAAACTACTCAGGTCGCCAAATTCCATAACTTTTGTACCTATATGATTATTTATTGCCGCCGTATCTATTGCAGATGCCTGAAAACGCACAACCAATTCATTTTTTTTAAAATTTGCGGCACCATAATTAGCTCTTGCAGTATCAAGTTCTAATTCGGTATAATGAGCGGTTTCATAAACATTGATTGTTGAATCTTTAACGGCTATTGTAAAAACTCCATCAGCACCACCGCCACCAAATTGTATATCCGAGGGTAAATAATCGTAATTTCCATTTATAGATTTTTCCCATTTTCTTTCACCATTCGATTTTATTTTCCCTATGACAGCTTCCTTATTTCCACTAAGACCTTTTTCACCACCAATAAAATAAATATCACCTGATGAATTCATTACAAGTTTTTTTATGAAGGCATCTGCGGTTGGGTCTTTTGAAGTTTGAGTTTGTTTCCAAATCAATGAACCTGTTAAACTGTTATACTTTAACACAATCATATCTTTAACATTATTAGTTTTTGTTATAAAACCTCCAACAATAACATCTCCACTTGTAGGATCAATTGCTATGGTATTTCCACAATCCTCCAAGCCATAAGCGTCATAACTTTGCGTCCATACCAGTACATTAAACACATCTATTGCCGCTGTTCTTATGTCATAATTTATCCCATCAGTAGAAGCCCTCCCTGTAATGAATGTGTTTCCCGCACCATCTTTGGTAAAAGCCAAAGGTTGGTCAAGACCTATACCGGGAATGTTGACCCTGTTATCACTATTGTATGCACCAGTATTAGTTACAAAAGATACAGTAGTATAATCCCAATCGGTTAAAGAATTGGCACTAGCGCCAGCAACAATTACATTGGCTCCAACTACTTCGATACCAACAGGCACTTCGATTAACGAAGCATAGTCATAGGTATTAGTCCAAGAGGTTACTAAACTGTTATTTAACTTCATAACCAAATAATCGTAAGAAGTAGAAGAGTTTTCTGTACTTGCCGCAACATATACTCTGCCGCCAGCATAAGTTATAGCAGTGGCAATATCATTTAATCCCGAAGACCCAGTATAAGTGTTGGTTGATAATAGACTACCCGAAGCATCGTAACGTAAAATCACAGCGTCGTAATCAGTGGTGCCGCCATTATCAGTTGTCCCAACTAAATAAATATCTCCATTAGTTACATTTTCAGTAAGATCAATTCCGTAATCATTAAAAGTGCTTCCTGAATTGTAATCAACTTGCCAGCTAATTGCACCATAGTCATCATACTTTGTCAGTAAAATGTTTTCACCTTGTCCAGAAACCTGAGTATGGCCAACTGTAATAATACCACCGGCATCGCAAGGAATAGTCTTTGTCCATTCTAAGCCAAAGGGGTTTAATATTGGATTGAAAACAGGGTTACCTGTGTAATCTCTCCATTCACGATTAACGTGTACTTGAGCATTTGCAATAAATACAAATGAGCATAAAATAAAAGTGCTAAATAATTTTTTCATTGTTTTTTTGTTAGTTGTTAAGTACAATCAGAACATTTCTACAAATTCTTGCTGCCACTCCCGTAGCAACTAAGCATTAATTTATCACTCTTATTTTCTTCATAGGCAATTAGGTTTTAAATTTTATCTTCTACTAATGAGAATTTAATATTTATATCCTCGTCAGCTTTAAAAGATATATATCTATATTTATTATTTGCAGAGTCCTTATCAAATAAACTAAAGCCAACTAATGCTGAATCTAATATTACATTTACTTTAAATGTTTTTCCATTTTGCTCATCATCTGTCGGTTCACAAATGCCACGTACTTCCAATGAAATATTTTCACCTATTAAATTAGATTCAATCATCCCAACTGTCGTATAGCCATCAACCATTTTTGGAAACGTTAAAGTTTCTTCAATACCTACTTTGAGAACTACTGGCTCTTTGTCAATCATTACTAAAAAAAATAAAACACAACTGTTGTAAGATTATTGATTCTTTTTTAAGTACACAATAGGTAATATTACCTATTTTGAAGTAGGTAATATTACCTACTGGTTTTTTAAAGCATTATCAAAGTATACTCCACAATTTAATGCATCAGCGGTTTTAACTTCATCAGCAACTTTTAGTTCTTTACATGATGACCAACTATCATCAATGCCGATTCCAATCCATTTATCTTGCTTTTTAAGTTGAATTGCAAAGTACCGATTAGCGAATTTTTTATTGATCAAAACCGACGCGCGGTTATTAGAGAAAAAGTACGTGAGGAATTTATTTTCGTTCAAACTTGCTTGGAGAAACTCTTTTGTATCTGAAAGCTCTTTCTGTACTTTGGGTTTTGTTTGAGTTTGCAATTGCTTATCTATTTCAGCGATTTGTTTTTTCATAAACTCTTTAGCTCCATCGATCGGGCAATTAGGGCATTTATTCTGCGTCAGTAATCCAGCCTGTATTTTTTTTAACCTCGGAAGAACTGTGTCCATCGGATTTTGAGTCTGTTGAGGACTTTGGTCTTTCGCTGCCTTAATTATTTTACTTCCCGCTTCATCAGTGAAATAAGTTACCATGTATTTTTTTCCTACGTTGGATTTATTTGTAACATCCCCAAAAGAAGACCCTTTACCAATAAATGAACTTTTCTTTACCGCGTCGGCCATAAAAATCTCAGCTCCTTCAACAAAGCTTGTGATCTTACCATCACTTTCTTTAAAATCGACCTGTACATAGCTACCATCTTCGCCAGCTTGATAGATTGTTTTCAAATAAGAGGCAAGAATCACATTATCCTGGCCTTTTGCGCCGGTTACTATTAATAACCCCAGAAGCGCGATTAAAATTGTTTTTTTCATGTTGTTTGATTTTTTCAATCAAATATATGCAATTTCGGCATATATGCCGAGAATAATTTAACCCATAGGTTGACATTTGAGTATGTCAAAGGAGAAGGATATACTTGTTAAAATAGGGAACTATATCGGCAAAAAAGCAGCACTTAAATTTAAATCAAATGTAGAATTTGCAAATGTCTGTGATATTAATGAAACCTCAATCCGTAGAATACTTCAAGGAAAGCAAAATATGTCGATCAAGGTGTTAAAGCGTGTTTGCGAAGCATTAGATATGAAAATGTCAGATCTATTAAAAGAAATTGATAATTAAGTTCTCTTAATTACATGCTTGATCCGGATAATTTTTCCCTTAGAAGACACATCAATATGTAAAAGTAACTCATATGGGTTCATATCAAATGATAAAGCAATAGCTATTATATTATTAAGATTAACGGCGTGTTCTCCATTTTCAATTCGTTGAATTGTTCTTACTTCTAATTCACACTTTTCAGAGAGCTCTTTCTGAGTTATCCCAGCATCAATCCTTAATTCTTGAATTTTAGCGCCGAATTTTTTTAGCGCGGCCGGAAATTTTTTTGCCATAATAAATCTGTAATATCTGGTAAAGCTACTTTTTTTCAAGCATTTTTTATTACCTCCAGACAAATTTGTCACTTATTTTGAATTTATAAGCCTGTACGTGAGATACTTACGATTTTCTTTTCTATTTTCTGTAACACACACGACAAAGATGTCGTTTAATTTTGAAAACACAATATGGTAAAAAGAAAATTAAAAAAGGCGAAGCCAAAGAATCTGTTTCAAAAGGAATTCACCGGTATTCCTCCATGATCATCATTGGAATAAAAAAACTAAATATAAATCAAAACAATAAAAATTAATATATAAATAATATGAAACCAGAAAAATTTAATGAAGTACGTCTGCTAAAATATGCAAGGTACTTGCAATGTGGCAAATTAAAGTGTGAAAAATTCTATACAGTTAATCAAAATAAAAAAACTGTTGATCAACTAATAGAAAGCAAGGAATTAAGACCGCTTCTATTTATGCCAATCATGGAGCTACCAATTATTTTCCCTGGGGAATGGTGCTTTGATAAGGATTATATGCCTGTTTACAAAGAGAATAAAGAACAAGAAACTATTTCCTCTGTAATCCAGTTCTTTGGAATTAACAGATACATTTTTTATCACATTTGGTCACCGGGCGCGCAGAGAACAGAAATTTATGGCGGAAAAATACTAAGTCCGAAACCAACACTTGGTTGCTTAGCATCAAATATTTTAGACTTAGTTGAAGTGATAAGATACTATGCTGATATAAAACATAATGAAACACCAAATTTTTTAAACTAATATTATTATGGAAACAAATGACAAGTATTTGAATCGTATGCTAAAACTTGCGAGACATATTGGAAAGAACAATTTACTCGACGTTCTACTAAGCAAAGAGAAAAAGTTTACTGCGAGTAAATGCGGCAGCAATATTGAGCACTTTGCATGAGCTTTAAAAGATTTGCCGAAAATATTTTCCCAATGGCAGTATGGACCAGAAGGTAATCCGCAGTTACAAGGATACGAGCACTTAAATACTTTAACTGCTGCAGCTTTGTGGTTTAATCTCAACTTCGACACAGTTATGCATCTTTTTGTGCCAGGCTATCAGGAAGTATTTTATAAAGGCAGATCACTGGATTCAGATTCTCAGCCCGATGAATTGGTTCATAATATTTATGAATACATAACCGTAATGGAAAACGAATCGGGAAACCTCACCATCAAAAATCCTCTAAAAGAAAAAACAAAAATTTATAAACTAAAAACTGATTATTATGAAAACAGAAACAATGATATCGTGTCCGAAATGCGAGCATAATTTTGATGTGAGCGAAGTTCTTTACAATCAAATCGCAACGCAAATAAAAACCGACTTTAATAAGAAAGCAGGTGATGAAAAAAAAGAACTGGAAATTAAGCTGCGAAAACAACTGACGGCGGAAAAAAATGAAGAGTTACTTTCATATAAAGAAGAACTTGAAAGAAAGAGCGAACAGGTGAAGGAATTAAATACCATACGCGCGGCTCTTGAAAGGGCTAAAAGAGAAAAAGATGAGCTGAAAACACAAATTGAGGTTGAATCTGAAATAAAACTGTCTCAAGCAGTCAATGCAGAAAATGAAAGATTAAAAAAAGTCTATTCAGAAAAAACCGACCTGAAACTTGCTGAGAAAGAACATTTAATCGATACCCTTAAAACACAAATTCAGGTTCTAACTCGTAAAGTGGAACAGGGAAGCATGCAAGCTCAGGGGGAAGTTCAGGAGTTGGCGATCGAAAATTATCTGCGCGATAATTTTCCGTTGGATATTATTGAAGAAATTAAAAAAGGGCAAAGAGGAGCGGACTGCCTACAGATCGTAAACTCAAGAACTCGATTAAACTGCGGTAGTATATATTATGAATCGAAACGTACAAAAGACTTTTCAAGTGCATGAATAGAAAAGTTCCGTAACGATATGCGCGAAAAGAATGCGGATTTCGGAGTCTTGGTAACGGATGTGTACCCTAAGAATATTACCAGAATGACATTAATAGATGGAGTTTGGGTTTGTTCAGTTGAAGAATTTAAAGGCTTGTGCTTCGTGATCCGGGAATCTATATTACTTCTAAGTAATTATTCTATCTCTCAGGAAAACAAAGGAGAAAAAATGAATATGTTATATAATTTTTTGACCGGTAATGAATTCAGGATGCAAATAGAAGCTATTGTAGAAGGTTTCACGCAAATGACGGATGATTTAAATGCCGAGCGAAGAGCAATGGAATCAATGTGGAAGAAAAGAGCAAAACAAATAGAAAAGGTTCTTTTGAATACCAGTCACATGTTCTCAACTGTAAAAGGTATCGCAGGAGATTCAGTTCAAAAAATAGACTTACTAGAATTACCGAAAGCGAAAACAGAATTATAAAACACAAAACATGGAAGATTATCAAACATACTTTTTTCGGCTATTGAATCTATACGAACATTTTCACAGAGGTAACCTTCATGTTGATTATGTGCCGTACTCTGCTCTCTTTAATATTAGTGAACCTTCAATAGCTATAAGCAATAACGGAGAATCATATCAGTGTTTTCCATTTGTACTCTGAGAATTACCATACTTGTTTAATGAATGAGATGAATGTTTTGGTGCGATAATCTATAAGCCGAATAAGAAATTGGATGAGTATTATGGGTTAATGGATTTTACCGGGCTCACCTTTGATGAAGTAAATCATTGTTTTGTACCATTTCGTCAAGATCGTCAAAAATTTGGGGGCGTGGAGTTAATGTTCGATCCTGCACCGATTGAAATAGCAAAAAATATCAGAAGGATAATTAAGATCAGACTTAACGAAAAAAGATTTGGTAGTGTAACAGGTTTCTAAATAATCTCGTATAGTACAATAGAATCGCGTATACAGATTAAATGAGTTTTGTTCGTTGTTAATAACTTTTTATCAGTAAAATTAGGCTAATAGTGAATGAGCTAGTACATCTGAATGTATTGAAATTAGTATGTTTTAGCGTCTGGTAGAACTTAGATTTGAATAATCGTAATAACAAATTTTTTAGAAAAAGTGTTTTATCGATTTTATCATGTTGCTTAAAAACACGTTCGCAACTCAAAGTAATTATGTTTCGTTAAAATCAAAAAAACAATTAAAAAAATAAATAAAATGGAAGAAATAAAAAAATTTGAAGAATTCGTAGATAATGAACTTGTGCGATTAGAAGAACGTACTTTATTATTTAAAAACTTTAAGCTGATGTTAAACTCTGAAACTATAAAAACTGGTTTAGGAACTCAAATTGAAAGCTTAAAAAATGAAGGTTTTAAAACCCTTCGAAAAGCTTCTAGTGCTCCTAGCGCATATCCTAAAAAATGCTGGGCCGATAAAGCAAGATTTATTCTTGAGAATTATTCCAGAGCTACTGAAGTAGAAGAGTTCAAAAGTAAATTTGAAGAGTATGAAGGTGATAAAGCGTCTAAAAATTGGGATAAATTTTTAAGAGCATTAAGGCAATTAACACATCCACGAGATGGTGAATTTCTATATTTTGAATACAAATCCAGTAAACAGCGGTTTTATATCAAACATGAATGGCTCGATGAAAACAAAAACGTAACGGAATCGTTCCTGCCGCCAAAAGAAATAATACAGTTTCCTCTTGAAGCGACGTTCGAAAATATGGTCTGGCATAAATCGAAATGAAGATAAAATAAATGAATACTAGATAAATAAACAAAATCATTTATAAATTAAAATTAGAAAACATGCTTAATATACCAATTGAAGAAGAAGACAGTCTTAAGAGACTTAATAGTAGTAAAATTTTTAAAGAAAGAAATAAAAACTTTGGAACACGCAAAAGAGTTAAAGAAGTATTTTCTAGTGACGATGAAATATTAAAAAAAATATTTGATGCTCGTGCAGCCAAAACGCTAGGTGGGTGTCCACATTGCGAAAGACCATTTAGTTTATTTAAGAAAATTCCAAAAAAACTCGCGTTTAAATGTAAATGTCCATATAAAATTCATCCATTAAAAGGGACACATTATGAACAAAGTAGAACTCCATTAACAGAAACTGTTGAACTTATCTATGAGTTATTTAGAAATAAGCATGGAGTGCCTGCCACGGCATTACAGAGAGCAGATGGCGGAGACTATGATACATGCTTGTATAATCTCCACAGAGCATCTGACTGGATGGGATGGAGTCTTGAGGGGCAAAAATTTACTCCAGGCTCTACTATTGAATTTGATGAAGTTTATCCAAAGGCTGAAACCGGATTAGGAGAATACTATAAATTTAAAAGAGGGAAAGGTAGTGAAAGAACTCATGGGATTTTAGTTATGACGGAAAGAGATGACCCAGAAAAAGGTATCAAAGGAATTACTAAAGCCTTCCATTTTGATAAAACAAACAGCAAAGAAGTCGAAGCTTTAATAAAAAAATATGTGCGTCCAGAAGATAAACACAAAATTTGCACTGATGAAAGTGATTATTATACTTTTTTAAGTTATAACGGTTATTTGCACCATACTATTAACCATGGAAATAAAGAATACATAAATAAAGAAACAGGTTGTTCAACTAACACTGTTGAGGGATGTAATGAAAGAGTAAAAACTACGATTCACAGAGTTTACTTAGGAGTGCACCCCGAATATCTTCAGTTTTATATTAATAGGGTTGCATTCAATCATTCTTGCCGGGCGAAAAATTTTTTTGAAGTTATGGATGTTTTATTTAATTCACTGCCGGATTTTTATAATTGCGTTGTTAGAAAAGCTAAAAGGAAAAGTAGAAAAAGAAAAAAGAAAGAGCAATATAGGCCTGCCGCATAAACTTAATTTTTAAATATATGATGACAAACGAAATATTTTTACATTTTTCTAGATGTGCGAAAGCAGGATTTTTATTTGCAAATAATTTAAATTTAATAGATTTAAATTACCAAGGGCAAAAGTTTTTAGCAAAAGAATTTCATGAGGTTGCTTTTAAAATTATAAAAAAATATAAAAAAAGTGCTGACATAGAAATAATTAGAAATAAGGAAGTTAAAACATCTGGTGGAGAAACAGCAATAGCCGATATAATTGTTAAATCAGGTAATAGTAATTCTTTAATAGCCTTAATTAATTCAACGACCGAACCTGACTGGCTGCAGATTCAAAACTTAGCATATACATTTTATGTTTTCGGTCAAGCGCAAATTAAGTTTGATTCGGCATTTATATGCTTTGTAAGCAAGGAATATGTAAATGGAAGTGAATTAACCTATGAACTTTTACGAATCAAAGATTATACCAAGAAAGTGAAGAATTTGCAGAGCAGAGTACAATCAGTTATAAATAAATCAAAAGAGAAAATCAGAAATAATGTTTTACCTGATAATAAAATGGAATATTGTTGTATAAAACCTAGCATTTGCCCATTTAAAAAATCATGTGAAAAAAACGCTTTCCCGGAAGAAAGCAGCATCTTGGAGTTAAAGGATATTTCATTTTACAGAAAGCTTCAATTATATCGGGCTGGTATTACTAGTTATAAAATTGGATTACCTATGGACTTTGTTCTAAGTGGTAAAAATGATAAACAAGTTGAATATACATTAACCAATAAAATTATATTCGATAAAAAGGAAATAAAACATTGGCTCAATAAGCAAATGGCTAAAAAATTTGTTTGGTTCTTAGATATGGAAACTGATACGCCTGTTATGCCAATTAGTAATAGCAAAAGACCGTTTGCGAAATATCCTTTCATTTATACGCTGCAATACAGTGATTTGGCAACTAAGTCAAAAGGTTCATTTCAGAAAATTATGCCCACAGCCTTAACAGCTTTAGTCTTAAAAGATTTTATTGAAAATTTCATTACACAAGTAAACCTAAATTTGTTTGCCCCTATTGTGGTTGGAAATATAAATAAAGTAAAAGAAGCTCTTAGAAACGCATCAATTGTATTACCAAACTCTGAAAAAGAAATTAATGAAGTTATAAAAAGACTTGTTGATATTAAAGTTCTTTTTACTGACCAACTTTACTATAATCCAAAATTTAAAGGCTCAACTTATTTAAAAGACATTATTCCAATTATATGTCCGGAAATTTCTTATAGTGAGTTATCCATTAAGTCTGGTCTACAAGCACAGTATGAATACAGAAAACTAATCTCGGAAAAAGCAGATGTTAAAGAAAAAGTAATAACGGAACTTAAAGCTTATAGTTTTATGGATGTAAAGTCTTTATCAAGTACTTTTCAATTTCTATTGAAAGAATCGGGTTTAAATATGTAACAATTTAAAATCAAAATTACTATGAACAAAACCGAATTTAAAAGATACCATATACAGCGCCTATTAAAATTATGCGAATCATTAAAGAAATGTAATCTTAGGGATTATGAAATGGATCGTTATTGTTCCAATGAAATGCCACCTTTTTTTCCAATGGGCAGAGGAGAGATAACCTGAATATGTTTTCCATTCGTATATGAAGCTATTCATAAAGCTTTTCCCGAAGAATGAAAGTACTTTCGCGAATCAGGCTTAATTTCATATAAGCCAAATAGCAGATACTACAGACCTGAAAAAGCGATCCAGATTTTTTTTAATTTGACACCCAATCAATTTTTTCATTGCTTCGTTGCACATATGCCTGGAGAAAATTTAAATGGCAAGAAACTTACAAGATATTCCAGGCGCCATGACATAATTGATAATATTATAGGCTTAATAAATTCGATTAATCCATCTTTAAAAACAAGGACCGTGTTGATTGAAAAGAATTCTATGGCTTTATTATCCAAATAGTTAAAGAAAAATTAAAAATAAGCTGGAATTTCTTTTTCTTGACTATTTAATAGTATGACAATTTTAATTAATATACCAAGACTGTTTCCGAAAAAGAAAAAAGTACCTAATGAAACATCATCAGGTTATACCTTAAGTCTTTTAGGCATGAGGATCACCTGGCAACGGTGACCAACCAGCTACAAGTTGAAAGGCCATAACTCTTTTTATTCGAATAACCCTATTAGGCGCTTGATCTTGATTAAGTTCTCTTATAATTCGTTCGAAAATGTTCTTTGCTGTTGTAGGATTAACTAAATTTGGATGATATAATGTTGTATCAGGTAAATAATAAGTAACTCGGTCACGAATAATATTGTCGAAAAATCCTTCGTTTAGCATTTGTGTTTTTACTTCTCCTTGTCTTATATTCACATCATAGGCAATAATAATTTCCATAATTTTATTTTTATAAAGATTTTATACTTCAATAGTATCGAATCTATATTGATCTGTCAATAGGTAATTTTACCTATTTTAATATGTTAAAATTATTTTACCTACGGCTACCAGTAGGTGTTTTTAGATTTTAATTGTTATATATTTGAATTATAACAAAACATTATGCTAGATCAAAATAAAGATGCCAGGCGCGCGCTTCAAGAAAGTGGCACCAAATACTCTGAAGATATTTCAAAAGAATTAACAATAGACCTCGATTTTTGGAAGATTTATGAATATAATGTGGATTCTACCTCTTCTCTACATAATAATTTCGGCGCTATGTTTGGAGCATTAGGAAATGGTGTTATTGTAATTGATGAAGCATTAACATTAGAAAAGTATATTGCTTGCTATGCAGGAATACATTTTCATAAGTTACAACGTTGTTTTTCTGCTATTACTAATCAGATCCCAGATAACTCTGATATCGAAATTATAGACTATGGTTGCGGTCAGGCTTTAGCTACTACTTTGTTTTATAATTATATCATACAGAATAAATTAAATTATAATATTAAAACTATTGCTCTTATTGAACCTTCAGAATTAGCTTTAATGCGAGGAATACTTCATCTTAATCATTTTATAGATCACAAGGCTCAAATTACAGAAATAAAGCCTGTAAAGAAACTAATGAATGATATTATCGATAGTGATTTAAAAACTGAAGACGCGAATATTAAAATTCACTTATTTTCAAATATTTTGGATATTAGTACTGTTGATCTCACGGAATTGGCCACAAAAATTCAAAATACCCAGAAAGGATTAAATTATTTTATATGTACAGGTACATATAATCATCTTGTTTTGGCAAGAATGGAACAATTTCGCGGTTTTTTCGATAACATGCCAATTGCCTGCAACTCTTATAGGATGGAGGGATTAGCATATGATATTAAAATTCAGCGTTGGAGAAAGGATTTTGGTATTAAAATGTATATAAGGGTATTTTATTGTAATTTTGAATAATTCTTCACTATTTAATATTGTAAAGAAATGGAACAAGATTTATTTGGCAATCCAATTGAGCCGCAAAAGATAAAAACTATTGCGAAAATAGGATTTAATAAAATAGAAGGCGGCGAGTTTATTTATTATCCCAATTATTTTGAACAGCTTGATAGCGATAATTATTATTCTTCAATGTGTGATAATATAATTTGGAATCAGGAAAAAATGAATATGTATGGAAAAAGTGTTTTTTTACCAAGGCTTACTGCTTGGTATGGAGATGCAGAAAAAAGCTATAAATTTTCTGGAATTAAATTAAACCCTCATTCATGGACGCCCGAACTTTTAGAAATACGGAATAAAATTAATGAAATTGGAAAGGTTAGTTTTAATAGTGTTCTACTAAATAGATACAGGACCGGTAATGATTGGATTTCATGGCATCAGGATAACGAAAAAGAACTTGGTATTAATCCAGTAATTGGGTCAGTAAATTTTGGAGCAACAAGAAAATTTCAAATTAGGCATTTAAAAACTAAAGAGGTAATCGATATACTTTTACATCACGGAAGCCTATTAGTAATGGCTGGCGCTTTGCAACATAATTGGCAACACCAAGTTCCAAAAGAAAAAAATGTTTCTGAAGGTCGAATAAATTTAACTTTTAGAGTAATCCTTTAGGAATTAGCTTGCAACTAATTCTTTTTTAAGTTCATTTTCCGTATCTTCAATTAAAGTCTGAAATAAGTCCAAGAGTGAATTAATTCTAGTTTTAACAAAATCAAATTCAATCTCTCCATACTCCATCATTTCTGCCCTATTTTGAATTTCTTTAATATCCTCTGTTATATAAAATCTGAAATCATTATCTTTTAAAAAAAAGACTGAAAAATTATTTGTATAAAACTCACTTAACACATTTGCCGAATCATCAAAATTAGTGGACTCGTTAAATTTACCTATGCAATCTGATTTTTTCATGTCAGAAAATATCTCTTTTGCTTTTTTAAATTTTTCTATATTAATCATGATTTCTTATTTTATATTACAATTTAACAACTTTTATTCTATAAATTAAAAGTAGGTATTAAAAGTTATTAGTCTTGCTATTGTTCATAGCACTTTGGGGAATCAAAAATAATTGGGAGCGGGTAAAATCAATTATATCTTGATACTTAAACCCTAAACCATAAAAAAGTAGCACCCTAATCCAGGCTCTGGAAGCCTTGAAGAATTAAGTATATTTACATATAGTAAAACCCTAAACCAGGGTATGGTTTAAGTTAGATCGTTAAAAACCCTAAATACGGGGAAGCGCCTAACGTTTTGCAGCTACTTGCAGTTTTTTGCTTTGTCAAGTTACACATTTGAGTGCTAACCCGCAAAAAATGGTCGCTTGCTTGGTGTTAGGTGTCTGGTGGCGGCACACAGGTGCGTCTCGCTTAAGTGTCTGCTTACCACCGTTTGAAAAAATAGAACGCGATTCCGATAACAAGGAAGAAGATTCCAGCGTAAATGTCGAAACCGCTATTTTCATTTTCCATAGTCTTTACTTTGTCAAGATAGTTGTAATTATGTTTGTCAAGACTCATTACATAAATGTCGTCGTTACTGTCATTTAGTTTGATCATTTTTTGTCGCGGAATTGTTAGCGACAATGAGTCACCTTTTCGCACTTGAGTTTCAAACTCCTCCTTCTTAAAATAACCTAAATAGTCCGCTGGGATTTGAAAGGCGTTTTTATAGCCGTCAAGCCAGATGTAATATTCGTGTGTCATTCCTCGACCGCCTTGTTTGTCGGCAAAGGAATAGTCTTTGACAATACCTTTTAATTGAAGCAAGTCTTTGTCAGATTTTAATGTGTCGCGTGTAAACTGGTGATAAAAAAAGAAAAGTCCGGTGAAAATTGTCAGGCTGCTGAATAGGCATTTGTCCCTGTCAAACCATTCGCTTATTTGTGTCCTGAAGGTCTTTGGTTTGTTCATGGAATTATTGTTGTCTGTTTGTCTTACGGAATGTCAGTCCGCCACTTGCACCTAACGTTTTGCAAGCAAAAGTAGGCGGGCCTATCGAAGCTTCCCCTGTCTTAACCCACAAAAGGTATTTTAAAGATACTTACTTTATTAGTGAGCCGCAAACTATTTTCGCGAAGCGGCCTTGGTCTTGCGCGCGAACGATGACCGAGTCCGCCCGCTTACTTTTGCTTGTTGTTAGCGGCATGTGCTTCTGTCGCACAATACTTAAATGAGTCATGTTACACTAAATTTGGTTTATTTTGGTTGTTGAAAGATTTTAAATGATTCGAAATTTATTGTTTTGAAGGAACGAAAAGCAGAAGACAATAAGCAGCAGAGAAAATTATTTAAGTTTCATTGTAACAGATAACTCAAAGCCCTGTCCAATTGAAGAACGAATTCTAACTTCACCATTAAAAAGAGAAGCCCTTGTTTTGATATTCATCAGCCCGATACCTGTTGTTTTTTTTGACGCGTCAAAACCTATACCATCATCCTGTATTATCAATGTCAGTTTCTCATTATCCTGAACAATTTTCAGCAATACTGATGATGCTTTTGCGTACTTAAGAATATTATTGAACTGCTCTTGGATAATACGATAGGTTGTTAGTCGGAGTTTTTCAGATAGCTTCTCGATATCAAGCCCAGTAACTTCCATTTTAATTTTTATTCCGCTAGCACTTGTTATGTTAAAGACTACTTTTTCGATGGCCTCCTTAAGGGTAGTTGATTCCATAAACGGAGAGATCATGGAATGAGACAAATTTCTGATCTCAGTAATTGCAGACAAAATCAATTGATTAGTTTGCTCCAGATTTGAATAACGTGATTCCGAAATGTCCTCTTTTTTAATCATAGAAATAAACATCCGGGCGCCAACCAATATTTGTTGGATATTATCGTGTAATTCACGGCCAATTTCCTGCCGTTCGTTTTCTTCTGCAGTAATAACAGCATCAGTTATCTCCTGCTGCTTTTCTATTCTTTCTCTTTCAAGCTGAATTTCCAACAATTTTCTTTCAGTGATATCGGTTAATGCAAGTACCAGACCAAAAATACCCTTATCGTCTTTTAGAATAGGAAAGAGTCTCACATCATACCATAACGAGGATTCATTTTTCAATACATAATTGGTTTCATAGCTGATTTGCTCTCCTTTAAGAGCTCTCAGCACTCTGTCTGCAAAAAGAACTTTCCTGTCTGCTGTAAGAAAATCATAAATATTATCTCCTGTTTTCAGATTCCAATAAAATACTTTTTGGGTAAAATCGGCTGCGCGATGGTTAAAAAGAAGAATTGACAAGTCAGCTTCAAGTAATATATAAGCCGTATCCGTAGCGTCAAATACTGTACGGAGTTTGGCTTCAGTTTTTAGCAGCATATCTTGAGTGATTTTGTGCTGTTCAATCTCTGTTATCAATTTTGTATTGATAACAGTCAGCTCCTTCGTGCGTTCTGCTACTTTATCTTCCAGTTCCTTTTTATCACTGGCCAGTTGTGATTTTGTTTTTTTTATTGCCGGCACTTCGATAATTTCCCAATCGCCTTTTCTTTTTGTCACCGCAATCTCGTGTACCTGTGATACGTCAAATACAGCTTGCGCATCACATTTGTCAAGGGGATATGTACAAAGAACAATCATGCGTTTACCTGTGAGGCTGTTATTCAGGTTTCGCTCATAGTCTATGAAATTCTTCCAAACCTCGCGGTCCAACCATGCTTCGTTACCGCTTACACGCATTCCATCAAATCCCTTATTCAATGATTTTTCTAGCTTTTGATACCAGCCGTTGACAACAATATCAGGTACGAACGTTTTGTCTTGCAAATACCAATCTGTGTGGGAAAGTATTGTGATTTGCTCCTTTTTTTCATATTTATCAAAATCGTGAATTTCCTTTCGTAATTCTTCGTAAGCTATTTCTACAGTTATAGGATCTGATGTTATCCAGAGACAAAATTCATTATTTATTAATCCCGCCTTGAAATAGGGTATAATTAATTGCAGTAAGTCCTCTTTATTATCGAAAAAATTACAAAAGTGAGAACCCCATGGGAGTTCTCCAAGAATTTCTATTCCGGAATTCCTAAGTCCAACTTGACCGCACTTACTGTCTGAATCCTTATGCATAAAGAATATTTCCCTTAAGTTTATTTAACTATCCATTCAAATCATGAAGAGTAATCGTATTTCTCTCTGCATTGCCGCTAACTTGCGGACTGGCGCCACTTATCTATTTTTAAATGTTTGTTTTCGTTTGCAAGTATAAATATAATTAAAAAAGCCACACGTTCCGAGTGGCTTTTCATAAATTACTTTTTACCTTTTTGATTCTGTTGAATCTGCGTCCCGCGATTCCCTTGGTTTTTGTCGTATGTGGTATTAGTTCCCTTTGTTCCTTTGTTCGGGTTACTTATATCCGCATTGTGATTTGGTTTCTTACTCAATTTAAACACCTCCTTTCATTTAGTGGCTTCAATTATTATACCAAAGTAGAACATATGTAATAATGGCAGAGCTTATAAAAAAGCAGCCCGGTCCCTGAGTTTATCGAACGGGTGACGGCTTTACTATTTAACTTTAGAGTAAGCTATTTATAGTTTCCTAAATTCAAATTTAGGGTAACCTTTCACACCAACCGAATTATAAAAATCTATAAAGTGTAGTTTGTAGTAAAACCCTTTTACATCCTTAATAATATAACTCATATTCGAATTAATTACATATGACGAACTTTGAAAGCTATAAGTCTTCCAATAGTATCCAATCGTATTATGAAACGTGCCGAAGGGATGTGAGGTTGTATCATTTACCGTAATTTCGTTGAAAGGCTTGTCAAACACAGTAGCAATTTTTACTTTATTTGGATTAATTAACACACCCATTACTAAATAGACTGAAAACGGATTACTATAAATGTGTGTGTACTGCGAAAATAACAAGTCGTAGGTTTCTTTATCAGGTTCAACATTTACAACCGTATTAGAATTGAAAGAAAAATAAACATAATTCAGATTTGTGTTTTTCGGTACTGTAACTATTACCTCGTTACTTCCATTTACATTTGATATTTTTACATTGTAAACTGTAGCTGTTACAGAAAGGATTTGTATTTTTTTATATCCTAACTGTGTTCCGGCCTCGTTATATCCACGATCAACTATGTAAACAGGCATATTGATTTGCCAATTACCAAAGGCCATACTATCTAAATTACCTGTTGGAGAATCGTATTTCCTGTTTGAACTTAAACCGATGGTGTCGCTAACTGCTGTAAATGCAGTTTGGTTTGTATTGTAAACACTCATTGCTTTAGCGGTATTTATTTTGAGATGAAAACCAGATGAACTACATTCAAAACCAATATCCCAAATGGTTTTTACATTGGTTGAAATTATTACGTTTTCTGATAAAGAGAAAAATATTTGTTGTTTATAATCTGTATTCATGTCAACCGAAGCTGTAATTACGTCGCCTCGGTCTAATGGTTTTATTGCTATCTCCGACTTCCGGCAGGAAGCCGAAAACAGCAATAACACAGAACATAAACTAAACAAGACTATCTTACTTTTCAAATGCATATTGTAACTTAATAAAGTAGGTTCTACCCATAGCTATCGGCGTTGATGATGAATTACCTGAATGTGCACCACCCGCTAAACTTGCCGTGACATTATTCACGTTCAAAACATTTTTCACGCCTGCGCTTAATGAAAGTCGGTTTTTAAATAATTGTTTTGAAATATTTGCGTCTAACATGTGAAAATCCTGAACAAATGTTTGACTAACTGTTCCGTCGCTATTTTGATTGTATCCTGGTAACTTACCTGAGTATTTATAGAAGCAATTTATGTATGTTTTCCACTTTTCTATTTTATATTGAACTGATGCTCTTGCTTCGGGTGTATAGGAAAATTCTTCAACGTTTGAAAAATCAGAACTAAGATCGTTATATCTGGCTATAAGCGATGTTCCTGCCGAAAGAGTTAACTTCTTATGAGTATAAGTTCCATTTAAGGAAGTACCATAAGACTTAAACTTACCGATATTAATGTACGAATATTGTGAACCGCTAAGTAAGGCAAGTGTAATGAGATTGTCTATATCATTATAAAATGCGGAAACATCAAAAGAAAAATCTTTATCTAATTTTTTCCTTGAAAATTTTACATTAAGATTATAATTATCCGATTGTTCAGGTTTTAATTCTGTATTACCAAAAATATTATGATTGATGTCGACGAATTCAAAGTATAATTCTTTTAAGTCGGGCGCGCGAAAGCCTTTAGCGTAAGAGGCACGAAATGTCCAGTGATTTATATTGAACTTGATATTAAAAGAAGGGGTTAAGGGTGATTTATAAACTGTATTGTAGGCATAACGTAATCCCGGTCTTATGATAAAGTTTTTATAAGGTTGAATTTCGGCGCTTGCAAAAGCTGCATAATCGCCAATGACTTGTGTTTTATTTTTTATACGTTTCCCTAATGCATAATTATAGTTTAGGTCATATCCTAATTCATAGTTTAGCCAGTTGTGCTTTGCAATTGTATCTTCCCAAGTTTCGTAGGGTTTACTGCTGATAAACGAACCACGTGCCATTGCAGCAGTAAATACTGCGGTGTCTTGTAATGAGCTGTCAGGAGATAGCTGTTCAGTAAGATCAGTTAAGTTTTTATAATAAGTGGTTTTATCGCGCCTATAGTAATTGTAGGCAAGCGTATTGTTGTAAGATTTAAAGTTTTTGAATTTTATGTTTGTATAGAGCGTATTGTCTAAGCGTTGTGTTTTATAATAGTCGTCAAACGCGGCTTCATAATAGGGTTTTAACGGAAAGCCACGGTTTACGATTAGCTCGTTAAAGTAAGCGGTGCGATAGTTTAGTTTGAATTTGCTCTTTTCAAAGTTGTATTGTATGTCACCAAAATATTGCTCTTTTGGTTTCCAACTTTTGAAACGATTTGTATCTGCCAATGTTTTTTCAGGAACTAAATACTGTTTGTCTTTAATATTCCAACCATTAAAATAATTGCGGTTAATGTTTGCTGTAAAACCGTGACTTTTCTTTCTTGCCGAAAAATTAAGTCCTGCATTATAAGTATTGTTTGTTTCATAATATAAATTTAAACCCGCGCCAACGGAATTTGTTTTCGGTTTTTTGGTTATTATATTAATAACACCTGCTAAAGCATTTGTACCATAGGTTACAGATAAAGGGCCTTCGACGATTTCAATCCGTTCAATATTATTGATGTTTATTTGAGATAAATCTAAATTACCGTTTTGTCTGCCAATCAAAGCAACACCGTCAATTAAGATTTTTACATTTTGTCCTGATAAACCTTGTAGACTAATACTACTTCCTAAAACGGGATCTTGAGAAAAACGGATGTTTAACTCATTGCTTAATGCGTCTTTCAAATTAACTGCCGCTAAAGCCTGAATCTTTTCAGCATCAATTACTTTTATTTTGTACGTGGATTTATCAATGGTGTTGGGCTGATATTGCGCGGTTACAACCACGTCTTCTAAATTTTGAGTTTTGTTCAGTTTGGAAGTATCGGGTGTCTGTGCTTGGCTTACGTAAATGCAAAAAACCATCAATAAGTTGATGATGGTTTTGTTAGTTTTTGCATTTGGGAGAATCATTTTTTAAAATTATTATCTATATGAGCTAAGAACGGAATAAATTCGAGTCATATTTGTGTCCTTCTTTACATCAAGTAGCTGAATAAAGATTTTAACCTGCTGCTCATTTTTTAGTTTCTCGTTTCCTATTTCTTTTTTTTCTTTGATGCCGGGTTGTTTGTTATTTGCCATGATATTTTGTTTTTGAGATTATTATATAAGAGCGTGAATTATCCATGCTACAATTGGAGGCAAGAGACCGGCAAGTACTAACCATTTACCACGACCGGACAGGAAACCGTTTTTCCCTTTTAGAATAAATAAGCCAGTAATACTAATTACAATTAGCATTACTGCAAAAACATCTGATGCCCATTTCCAACCCTTGAGGCTGTTTTTATGAAGAACGTTTACCTGATAAAAGATGGGTCGTCTTGTTATGCTTTCGTAAGAGCCTTCGTGTGTTGTAAAGTTTAAATGTAAAGTAGCATTATCATAATATATTTTAACCTGGTCGAAGGTTGGGGCATCAAAAACTTTGTATTTATCTTCACCAACCATTTTATTAAACACTTCAACATCTGCTTTGGTTACCTCTTTTGCTTTATAATTTTCTTTAAAGTGAATTGTTTTTTTAGAGATTATAAAATCGGGGTTCCAATCATCAACGTGATTAAGGGCAATTCCTGACAAGCAATAAATGATTATTAAACTTGAAAAGAAATACCCTACATCACGATGCGTTGCAATATTTAAACGCCTTATCTTTTGCAGTAACTTGCTCGACATTGTTAAAGTGCAGGCTTACTTTCGCTAATAATTTTATTTAACTGATCGGCAGCAGCACTAATAACCCATTTTTCAACGTTGGCATCAGGCAGAATGGCATCTGGTTTGTATATCACCTTGTCTTTATCGTTTTTAATTTTTCCGATACCATCTCCAATGATTTTGATTTGAAACATTTCGTCATGCGCTACTAATACAGGAATAACCACTGCAACCTCTTTTTTCTTGAGTACTCGATTAATTGCAACCGTTGTTGAATCGGGATTGTAATGTGCAATATGGCCGCACCAACCGTAAGAGAAATCTGTCATGCCTGTATTTTTTGAAACATAGTTTCCAACTTTAGTTAAAAGCTCTGACCATTCTTTTACATAGGTTACATCACCATAAGCCATCATTACCAAACCTTCTTTAGATGCGTCTTTTGAAATAGCTTGGAAACGGCGAAGTATATTTTTTTCAAGCATATCCGTAAAATCTAACAATGGAGTAAGATATGTTTTGGCTTTTGGTGTATAACGCTCAATCTTTTCCAGTTTCAATGCTTCCATTGATTCAGGATTTTCTTTTTGACCTATTATAGTTGGAATATCATCGAACGAGTGTGGGCTTACAGTTAAAAAGATTGGAATGATTATTACATCTGTGTATCCTTCTTTATCAAACTCTTTTAAGCGAGTGGCAATTGATGGCTCATTGTATTCCATAAAGGCGGTTTTGGTACCTTTCACTACACCGCTTTTTAGAATGGAATCTTTCACACTTGTTTCGAGAGCCAAAAGCGCATTACGCCATGTTTCGGAACGCGAACCATGATTTACCATTAACACGCCAATTTTTTTATTTGCCATTGGGTCAGACTTTGTTTCAACTTCGGCATTTGATTGGCAATAGCACATCAAAACAATAATCACCAAGGGGATTACAATTCCTAAAACAGAACTTAAAAGAGATCTTTTTTTCATAAGGGTTTTTTACTATTTCGTTATTACTAATTTTTGATTTGCAGATGAGTTGCCGATAGTAAGATTTACAACGTAAATGCCATTTTCAAAATCTTCGGTGTTGATGTGGAACAAATTCATTTGATTATTTACTGCATTATTTAACTGCATTTCTTTAATGAGCTTTCCGTTTAAATCATAAACTTTAAGAACAGGAACCTGAACTAATTCGTTTGTAGAAAGAATTATTGTTACATCGTTTCCTTGTGAAGGATTAGGATAAAGAGCCATTGTTGCAATATTGCTTCCGTTTGCTTCGTTAATGCCAACAGCGCTTATCATTTCTTTTGAGAAAATGTTATTTCCGTTTGCACTACCGCCAAAGCCTGTTGGAATAACTTTCCAAATAGCGCCCGGTTTAGATTGTACAAAGTAAACGAGGGAATCTTCAATTATAAATGAAGTGGTAAATACTTTCCAATCGTAACCAATTGTATTAATCGCATTTTTAAATGGATGAACCGACCAGTTTACGTATGAGTTTGCATTGGCAATTGGTTTTACTTCGGCAACTTTAACACCTTTATTGTGTAAGATTCCAGTAACTGTATATGGGCTTGGAATGTAGGTTGTGTATTGGCCGAATAATAGATCCCAATTTGCAGAAAGTGGCTCACGCGATAATGCAGTATTGTTTTGAATAGAGTAGTAACCGAAATTTTGTCCTGTATAATTTGACTTTGTTAATGTAGCATTTTGTAGGTTTGCTCCGTTTATATCTGCGTAACGGAAATTGTAAGCGCCACTACTTAAATTACGAATGTGTAATTTTTTGTAAGCGCCACTCGCTAATTTAATCACGTAAAGAGAATCACCTGTTACAATATGAGTGATTGAACTGTAAATACCCCAATCTAAATCATTGGAATTGCTTATAGAAGCATAACGCCCCATTGCGCCCATTGCCCAAGAAGTATCAGAGTTCCAACGTTTAGACCAGGAATTAATGCCTGTAGTGTCTAACGTGTTCCAGCCTGTAGTGTCCGCACTAGGGTATTGCCATAAAGTTGTACCTGTTACTGAATTGATTAAAATAGTTGAGCCTTGACCGGACGCATCAAAAGCTAAGTCCCAATTGTTTTTTGGAGCTGTGCCTTGGTTGTCATTTGCTAAACTGTACCAAACTTGATTAGCATATCCGGCGCCTATGGCTACTGTATCAATAATTACCTGCGATTTTGTTGTTATTGTAACAAGGGCAAGCGCTAAAATGAGTAGATTTTTTTTCATGTTTATTGTTTTATTTTTCTTACAAATGTCTGCTTAATGCAATTGGCCTGCAATCGCCACAAATGGTTAAACTATATCGCTTGATGTAAGTAGCGTAAATAGGGTATATTATACTATCTTTAATTTATGTGCTTTTGCAATAAGATCATTTACTTTGTTCACCTTTAATTTTCTGGACATATTTTTTCTGTGCGTATTTACAGTATGAATACTTACGTTGATCTCTTCAGAAATTTCTTTTGAAGAATGCCCCTTTACAATTAGTTTTAATACTTCAATTTCTCTTTCGGATAAATTGATCGGATTACATGACTGCACATTGTTTTTGGAGGTTAAGATATAACCGAGAGCTTTATCGCAAAAAAACTTTTCGCCGTGCGCGACGGCCAAAAGCGCTTTTAAAACTTCTTCGGTATGACAGCATAAAAATATATAACCATCAACAGAAGCAGGAGTAAAAAAATCTTTGTAAGCGTTCTTCTCCTGATCAATCATTAAGATTTTTAATGATGGATTATTTATTCTTAGTTTAGTAAGTGCGTGAGAGTTTTTTATCAGGTCGGGATTGCAAACTAAAAGGTTGCAATTTTTTATATCGGCAAACTTTTCCAATGCATTTAGAGTTTCAAAGTGCGCTTTTATTCTGAAGTCGTTTAAGCCGGACACAATGTGCTTAAGCCCTTCGTTAACGATGTAACTTGTTTCAAGTATGCAGACGGATTTCATCAAAGTTCGTGTTTAGAATGATTCTAAACAGCGAAAATATGCTAATAGGAACTCGAAAACTAATTACAAGTTCAAAATACCCCAAAGAGGTGATGCTAATACCACGAAGGGGTTACCCTGTTTGCGGTACTAAACTCAAAAAGGGAAACTCTAACCAATTAATACTCCAGGTTTACCAGTTATATGACCAAACTGACCACTTATTGTTTGAATATATTATTGCAGTTATAATAGCAATACATTCAACCGTGAAGAAAATAACAACCCGAACTGCTACAATTTATATGGACGAGAATAGAGTACTGCATATACAGATGCTTGATAAGGTACGCGTGGATTACGAAGATGCCATGGACAACTTGCTTGTTGTGAAATCTTGCACCAAAGGAAAGAAAGCTTTAAAGTTAATTGATGCACGGGCGTTTTTTAGGGTTGAAAAGCGCGCGCGTGAATTAATAAATAGTGTTGACGCAAAGCAAACTATAGCGAGAGCGGTTGTTAAAGGGTCTATTTTTACTAGAGTGTTGCTATCTTTCTACACAGGATTAAACAAACCTACAATACCAACAAAAATATTTTCGGATTATGACGAAGCATATAACTGGCTTTTGATACAAGGTATCAGATATTCGGAATTACTCGATAGAGATTAAGGAGTTAAACTGTAGGCTTGATATGAAGAAGAAAATTTATTTTTAATAATGTATTCATTATTAAAAACGATTACGTCATTATTATTTATTTCAGCAACAGGTTTGTTTGCATAAAAACGTAAAAATGTCCTAAGGGCATCTGTATAGGTACCAATGGTACTTTCGCTGTAACGCTTAGAGCGCGTCCAATTCTCAAATTCTTTTACTTTTTTCTGAGTTTCTTCGTTAAGTCCTGCTAAAGCATTAACAGGTTGTAACTCGTTATAGGTTTTTATTTTTTCAACTTCCTTCAGATCATCTTTAAAAATGATAGAGTATTCGTTATTTAACAATTTACAAACTTCGTTTACAGTGTTTTGTGTAAAGTCGAGTAGCCAGGCTCTATGCGTTTTGCTCCATCTGCCACCCTCAATTTTTCTTAGCAAATTAAAAATGGTTATATCATACTTAAATTTTATGGCCAGACAATCTTTGTCTTTATGCCATAACCTCTCTAATAGTATTTTCATAGTATAAATTTACTATATAGTGGAGCACGGCATGGCTACAATTTATAGTAAACTAAAAAAGTCTTTCTTGTTACAAGAAAGACTTTTAAAAACACTCAGATCAAAATTTTACAAAGGAATATTCCCGTGTTTTTTCTTAGGCAAATTATCTACTTTATTTTCCAGCATTTTAAATGCTTTAATAAGCTTTAAACGTGTTTCTTTTGGTTCAATTACTTCATCAATAAAGCCACGCTCAGCCGCACGGTAAGGGTTGGCAAACATGTTCTTATATTCTGTTTCCTTCTCTAACCATTTTGCATCTTTATCTTTTGCAGCAGCAATTTCAGATTTAAAAATAATTTCAGCAGCGCCTTTAGCACCCATTACTGCAATTTCGGCACTTGGCCAGGCAAAGTTCATATCTGCACCAATGTGTTTACTATTCATTACATCATAAGCACCACCATAAGCCTTACGGGTAATTACCGTAATCCTCGGAACCGTTGCCTCGCTAAAAGCATACAATAATTTAGCACCATTAGTTATAATGGCATTCCATTCCTGGTCGGTACCCGGTAAAAAGCCCGGCACATCTTCAAATACTAACAAAGGAATATTAAAACTATCGCAAAAACGCACAAAGCGTGCTGCCTTTGTAGAAGAGTGTATGTCTAAAACACCTGCCAACACAGCAGGCTGGTTAGCTACAATGCCAATGCTTTTTCCGGCAAGGCGTGCAAAGCCAACAACAATATTCTCTGCAAATAATTTATGTACTTCAAAAAAACTACCGTCGTCAATTACTTTTTCAATTACCTCTCTTATATCGTAAGGTTGGTTATTGTTCTCGGGTATAATGTTATTCAATTCTTCACGTAGCTCATTTCCTGGTTCGTAGGGTAGGGAAGGGGCATCTTCTTCACAATTTTGTGGCACGTAACTTAATAATTGTTTTAAATAATTAATGGCTTCTAGCTCATTAGCACAGGCAAAATGGGTAACACCGCTTTTTGTAGCATGTGTCATAGCACCGCCTAATTCTTCGCTGGTTACTTCTTCGTGTGTTACTGTTTTTACAACGTTTGGTCCGGTTACAAACATGTAACTTGTATTCTCAACCATTAAAATAAAATCGGTTATTGCCGGACTGTAAACCGCACCACCGGCACAAGGCCCCATAATAGCGCTCAGTTGCGGAATTACACCACTGCTGCGCACATTACGATAAAAAATATCTGCATAACCTCCTAAAGAAACCACACCTTCCTGTATACGTGCGCCACCGCTATCGTTAAGCCCAATAATTGGTGCACCGTTCTTCATGGCAAGATCCATTACTTTTACAATTTTTTCGGCATGCGTTTCGCTTAAGCTACCGCCAAACACTGTAAAATCCTGAGAGAATACATACGTTAAACGTCCGTTAATATTACCGTAACCGGTAACTACGCCATCACCCGGATATTTTTCTTTATCCAAACCAAAGTCGGTACTACGGTGTTGCACCAGCATACCGATCTCTTCAAAAGTTCCTTCATCCATTAAAAAATGAATGCGTTCGCGCGCAGTCAATTTGCCTTTTTTATGTTGCGCATCAATACGTTTTTGTCCACCGCCTAAAAGCGCTTCGGCCTTTTTTTGTTCTAATATTTTTATTTTATCGTTCATAGTTTTTTAATATCGGTATATTTTTTTGCCACAGATTGCACTGATTTGCACAGATGATTATTTATTAAACATGCAAAAGCAATAGACTCTGTGGAATCTGCGAAATTTGTGGCTCTTTTATTTTGATCCTTCATCAATTGTATTTTTACGCAACTCAACAGGATTGCGTTTTTTGCGGAACTTTAAATTTAATAATTCTACACCAAAACTAAAGGCCATTGCAAAATAAATATAACCTTTTGGTACATGTATCTTCTCAATATGAATGCCCTCAACCACTAATAACACAGCTATTAATACCAGGAAAGATAAGGCAAGGATCTTGAAGGTAGGATGTTTTTCTATGAACGCGGCTATCTTTGGTGCGTAAAAGAACATTACGCACATGCTTATTACAACAGCAATGCTCATAATAAAAATATCTTTTGCCATACCTATAGCTGTAACAATACCATCAACACTAAACACAATATCAATTAATAAAATTTGCGCCATAATGGCCCTGAAACCTTTTTTAAGGTTTTGTTTGGCTTCATCACCTTCTTCGTTAGCGCCCTCTAACTTGTTGTGAATTTCTAGTGTGCTATTAACCAATAAAAATAAACCTCCTGCAAGCATAATAATGTCTTTTAAGGCTACATCGTGACTGAAGGCAGTAAACAACACCTTTTCTCCGCTTATAAGGAAAAACATGGTAAATAAAAGCGTTATACGCATAATAATGCCAACGGTCATCCAGATAAGGCTGGCACGCTTGGTTTGCTCTTTAGGCAAACGGCCCATAACAATTGAAACGAAAATAACATTATCAATGCCCAGTAAAATTTCCATTACTGTAAGGCTTAAAAGGCTTAACAAGCCGTCAACAGACAAGAGATGGTCAAACATAGAACGTAAAGATATATTTTAATTTAATTGCCACCCAAATTGTGAATATTTATTGGGAAATTAAGATATAAGCCGCTATTTTTTGACCGGTTTTTTTTGGATTTTTTTAGGTTTTTTTTTCTGGACTTTTTTCCTGTTGCCAATAATAAGCTTATCGGGTTTTACTTTAGCAATTATTTTAGATCCAATTTTCTCTTTTTTAAGATCTTTTTTAGAGACCACAAATTTGCGTTCGTGCAATAAAAAATAATTCCCTTTTGTGACCATATGTACCCTTAGGTTCTCTACCCACAAAGGTGTTCCGGGCTCAGCATAAGCAATATTGGTTTCGCTAATATCGCGTCCGTCTAAAATTACAACCATGCCGGACCCTTTACATTCGGCTTCATTTCCATTTCGGATGATCAAGGCGGTATCTTCTCCAAGTCCAATACCAATGCAGGATGGATTCATTAATAATGCTTCTACCAAACGCCCAAAACGCCCACGTTTTACAAAATGTGTATCAATAATGCAATGATCTATAAATCCTAAACCCGAACTTACTTTAACCGTATCTTTAAGCATAGCTTCATTGCGCGCACCGTCGTAGATCATTAAGGATGCCGCGGCCATGGCGCCTGCACTGGTTCCGGCAACGGTAAAATTAGGATCTCTGTAATACCGCTCCATAATAACATCAATAATATCCGTATTGCCCAATATGGTTGAAAGCCTGAATTGATCGCCGCCTGCAAATAACACGGCATGAGCGTTATTTATCCTTTCTATCCATAAAGGGTTTCTTGCTTCAGGATTATTGTCCATGCTAATAAAACCAACCTGGTTAAACCCTATCTCTTTAAAAGCCCGTAGGTAGGTTTTCATTACTTCTTTAGGCTGTTGCGAAGCGGTGGTAATAATTTCAAGAATGCGTTTTCCCTTTTTTACAGGTAATAAACCTTTTAAGATCTCAAATTCTTCAAACTGTTTGTTCTTGCTTTCAATATCTAAAACAGTTGATTTACCTTTGTCTTCGGCCCCGCCAATTAAAATTAATTTGCCTTTGGGTATTTGTTTTTGCATAAAATAACGTCTGCAAATACAACAACTAAGGGGCAAATTTGTTCTAAATAACAATCAAAAATATTATTTTATAAGAATTTTTTGTCGCTCTTGATGCTATTAGCAAAACTAATTTTAGATATTTCTTTTGTCACTTTTTCCTTGATGAAAAAGTAACCAAAAAATCAAGACGATTTGCCAACCTGATTTTTTCGCTGTACTTGTAAAATATATTACTCATTCAACGAAAAAATTGGGTTCACACCAAATCGCCATTTGCCACCGCACCGGCTTGTGTGTGCTTACGGTGTACTAGTACGGGTAATCATACCTGTGCACAACTATTGTACTTTGTTATTGATCACTCACATGGTCTCGCGCCACACTTTAAAACAAAAAAGTGACAAAAGTATTAATCGGTATAAGAAACCTTCACATTAAAATCAGGTCCGCCACCACGCAATTGTGTCCATTTACTAAAAACGGCTGCTTTAACAAAGGAAGGCGAGTCGTAAGAGCCCGCATAACAAAATTTAGTTATCTCCATTTCATCCATCAAACACTCAAGGCTCACATAAAAATCTTTTGACGTATACACACCATAATCTTTAATATTCAATACAAATTCACCTTGTTTTTGACCTACTTTAAAAATAATTGGTTTTTTCATAAATGGCCGGGTTGATGGATATTGCCATTTTGTATCGGCGGCTTCGTAAAACATAAGCCTGAAGGTTAAAGAATCGGCATATTTATTTTGAATGATATAAAAGCTAAAAGTTTCCATTAAAACCTGTCTGCCATCTTTATTATTGATCTTTAAAGCAGACTCTGAACCCTTCCAGTTATTGGTGTTCTTTACAAAACCACTACAATTATTTTTAGAATATTTAGTGGTGCCCAGAGTTTTGTATTTTATTTTTTTTGATTTAACAACTACTTCTGCTAATTGTGTTGGTAAAGCCTCCAGGCTTATTTTTTTGTTAACTTCTTTTATGAGATCGGTAGCATAAAAAACCTGTGGTTTGTAACCTATAGCGTACACTTTAAGGGTGTCTTTTTTTTGATCTTCAGCTAAAGTCAATTCAAAAACACCGTTCTCATCACTTAATGTACCCACCTGCTTTCCAACAATGCCAATACTCACAAAAGAAATAGGTTTATTAGTGGTTTTGTCAAAAATAACACCGCTTATCTTTTGCTGGGCTAATAAACTGCCGGTTATGGTTAAAAATAACAGTAAATAGTTCACACTGCTAAACTACTAAACAGATGGCAATTAATATGGAAAGTAGTTGAGTTTTTGTGAAAAAACGAAACGTACTTCCCGTTTATGCCTACTATAACGATTTTTGTAATTTAAAACCTATTTCCTTTCGGCATATTTAGTATTTTTGCAGGCTTATTATAAATAGGTTCTACTAAGATGATTTCAGCTGTTAATGTGAGTTTGCAATATGGCAAACGTGTTTTGTTTGATGAGGTAAATGTAAATTTTACACCAGGTAATTGTTATGGTATTATTGGCGCTAATGGCGCCGGTAAATCTACTTTCATGAAAATATTAAGTGGCGAGATAGAGGCTACAAAAGGCCGCGTAAATATATTGCCGGGTATGCGCATGAGTACTTTAAAACAAAATCACTTCGAGTATAACGAGTTTACAGTTTTAGATACCGTGATGATGGGCAACAAACGTTTGTTTCAACTCATAAAAGAAAAAGATGCTATTTATGCAAAGCCCGATTTTAGCGATGCGGATGGTATTAAAGCCAGCGAACTGGAAGCTGAATTTGCCGAAATGAATGGTTGGAACGCTGATAGCGAAGCCGCCGAAATGCTTACCAATATGGGCATTCCGCCAGCTATGCACACACGTTTGGTATCTGAACTAACAGGTAAAGAAAAAGTAAAAACATTATTGGCACAGGCCCTTTTTGGTAACCCCGATATTTTATTATTAGATGAGCCTACCAACGATCTGGATGTAGAAACAATCAGTTGGCTGGAGAATTTTTTAGCCGACTTTGTAAATACAGTTATTGTTATTAGTCACGATCGTCACTTCTTAGATGCAGTTTGTACTAATATTTGTGATATTGATTTTGGAAAGCTAAGTACATACACCGGTAATTATAGTTTCTGGTACCACATGAGCCAATTGCAATTAAAGCAACGCAGCGATCAGAATAAAAAGATAGAAGATAAACGTGCCGAGTTACAGGAATTCGTTCGTCGCTTTAGTGCCAACGCCAGCAAGAGTAGCCAGGCAACAAGCCGTAAAAAATTATTGGAGAAATTAACGGTTGATGAGATCCCTGCAAGCACACGTAAATATCCTGGTATTATTTTTAAGCAGGAGCGTGAGGCGGGAGATCAGTTATTATTAATTGAGAATTTAAGTAAATCAAATCAGGATGGTGTTGTTTATAAGGATGTAAATATTAATGTAAGAAAGGGAGATAAGATTGCTTTCATCAGCAAAAATCAATTAGCGGTTTCGAGTTTATTTTCTGCTTTAGCCGATGAGGATACGGATTTTAAAGGAAAATTTACGTTTGGTACAACCATTTACAAAGCTTATTTACCAAACGATAATCATAAATATTTCCAGGATGGAAGTCTAAACCTGATAGACTGGTTACGCCAGTTTAGTAAGGATAAGGATGAAACGTATATTCGCGGATTTTTAGGAAAGATGTTATTTAGCGGCGAAGAAGTTCTTAAAAAATGTAATGTATTAAGCGGAGGAGAGAAAGTGCGTTGTATGACAAGTCGTATGATGTTACTTAATCCTAATTTTTTAATATTGGATGAACCAACCAATCACCTGGATCTTGAAAGTATTATTGCTTATAATGATGCCTTAAAAGATTACGCAGGCACTATTTTATTTACCAGTCATGATCACCAGTTAATGCAAACTGTTGCTAACAGGATAATTGAGCTGACACCAAAAGGCGTAATTGATAAAGTATGTACTTACGATGAGTACTTAGAGAACCCTGCCATAAAAGAACAAAGAATAAAAATGTATTCTTAGTGTTTTTTGAAAAAAGAAGCACACATAACGCATCTTAAAAAAGATAAAGCTCTTAAAAAAGTAATAGAGCAGGTAGGTGTTATTAAGAACAGCAGGCGTGAAGACCTTTTTATTGCTTTAGTGCGCGCCATTGTTAGTCAGCAGTTATCTGTAAAGGCCGCAGATACCATCTACAGCCGTTTTTTGGGTTTGTTTAAGAATGGAGTTCCTGACGCTAAAAGTATTCTTAAATTAAAAGACGACAAGCTGCGTGCCGTTGGTTTGTCGTATCAAAAAGCTGGTTATATTAAAAACATTGCTACTTTTTCGTTAGAACAAAGTTTAGATCATAAATTACTGAAAGTTAAAACCGATGATGAGTTGGTTGAATACCTTGTACAAATTAAAGGCGTAGGCCGGTGGACCGTTGAAATGCTGTTGATGTTTAATTTGAACAGGCCGGATGTTTTTCCTAAAGACGACCTTGGGATACAGAATGGCATGAAAAAACTGTATAACCTTACTTCAGAAAAGAAAGCACTTTTAAAAGAGATGGAAGAGATAGCCGAAACCTGGAGGCCTCATAGAACCTTAGCTTGCAGGTATATCTGGCGTTATAAAGACACTAAATAAACATTTGTCACTTCGAGCGCAGTCGAGAAGAGTATACGTGTCTAGACTGCGCTCGACATGAGCGAACCGAAGTTGGGGTTAAATTATTTTTTTTTTGTTCTCCGAAGGTTGGTGTTTCCTTTGATAATTGGGCAATTGTATATATAAATTCGTTTTGCTCGACACTTCGACATTCGTCTTTTTGCCGATTATATATAATACCCTTCTCAAACAGTATGTTTTGCAGTTCCTGTCGTTGGTTGTAGTCCCCGCAAGCCCATATTTTACTAAGGTTTGAGCAAAAATCTAATGAATAATTAATATAATCTTCCACCTTCGACATTTCAATTTGGTTTTCTTTTAATTGGCTTGAAATTTCAGCAATTTCTTTAACAAATTTATCTTTATACTTATTATAAAGGTCGGCTGTTATTTCTTCTAAAATAAAACGCTCCTCCAATCTTTCAATTTTACTTTGAAGTTCCTTTAAATGAGATTTTACAATACTTTCATTCTCAATTAAACTAGCGTTGTGTTCTTGAAAGGTTAAAAATAATTGGTCTTTTATAAAAGGTAAAATTTCATTGCTTACTTTATAGCCATCTAACATACTTTCAAACTGGCTATTAATGATATTGGCATTTCGGTTGCATTTACAGCCTATTGTATTGCATTTATAGTATGGAACGTCCCAACTATTAGAAATATAGCCCCTCATTGGTTGGTTACAATTGCTACATTTCACAAATCTTTTAAGCGCAATTTCTTTACGTTCCTTTTTTGTTTGTAGCCCTATCTTTTTTTCTGCCATAATATTATTAGCTTCTAAAAATATGGCTTCCGAAATTAGTTTTTCGTGTTTACCATTAACCACTTCGCCCTCTAAAGCTTTATGAGTTAATTTGCCACAATAAAAAGGGTTGCATAAAATTTCAGCAATACGACGTAAACAATAATTTAACTTATAACTTTTTAGTCGGGTTTGTATTTCTACATTTGGCAATCGCTCTTTAACTTTCCAGTAAAACATTTTTTTAATTATGTTTCCCGTTTCATTGGCAACAATTTTGCGCTCTCTATTTACTTTTACAATATCATAACCCACGGGCGGTCGTGTACACCATTCGCCTTGCATCAAATGTTCTTTTATACCAGCCATGCTTTTTTGCCTTCTTAATTGGTTATCAAACTCACCAAATATAAAAAGCATTTTTTGTTGCATAATTCCCGAAGGATTAGAAGTATCAATAGGTTGAGTAACTGAAATAATTTCTATTCCTAAAGTCCGTAATTGAGAACTTAACCAAATAGAATTTTCATTCCTAGAAAAACGCTCTAAACTATACACTAATATTTTTGAGATTTTACGCTTGGTAGTTTTAAGATATTTAATCATTCTTTTAAACTCTTTACGTTCATCTGTTGCGGCACTTTCATAAGTACCGCCAAAATATTCCTGAATTTTATATTTGTATTTATTGGCGTATTCGTTAATACCATTTAATTGAACTTCCAAGCTTAAACCGTCCATTTGTTTCGCACCTGACACTCTAGTGTAACTAACGCATTCGTCGGTTATAGTTTGAATCGTTTTTTTCCCTTTTCCGAAACTTTTAAAATAATTTTCCATGACTTTGAATTTTTTTGCATTAATAAATGAATTTTGATTTTTAATTCATTCACTTGCTTTTTCATGGCTTACTTTTTAAGTACATTTTATCCCCAGCATTTCAAAGAGCTATTTACATTTTTTAGGTGTAAATATTTATCTTTAAAATCTAATGTACAAAATTTTTGCAACATAAAAAAGCAATTTTACGAACCAATAAAATCGTTTGATTTTATTGGGTTTTGGCGGCTTTCTTTCATTTTAATTTTCGCCAAATAATTTAACTTTGAGATTTTTAAAATAATTTTGAGGGGTTATTATTTGAATACATACCAAACAATAAATTTGACAACCGCTTAATATTTGCGATTATTTTTTCCGCTTGCTCGTCTGTAAAATTTTCAAACCCTTTAAAGGTTCTTAATTTTTCGATGGTTAATTCTGAATTTGATTTTTGATTAACCGATTTTTTTGGTTTCATGGCTGAAAAAATAAATTGCCACTTTTTTAAAATGGCAAAAATTAATAAATGCACCCCGAAGGTGTTTTTATAAGCCTATAAATTTTTTAATGAGGGATCGTTGTGGGAAATTTTGTTATACAGCCAGTAAACAAAGATTATAAGTTGTTATACGCAAAGTACTCCGCAAAAGTTTCTTAATCAGAGCATATTTTTTAGTGTTTGTGATATTATTCTATAATTTCGTGGATGTCTAAATGTTACAATATAATTGCATTATGAATGTTTGTTTTAATAATAAAGGATACATTATTCAAGTATTTTCCTTGTATTATCAAGCTTTCTAGTGACTTTTAAGAAACTTTATTGAATGTTTTGGTTAGTTTAAGCGAAGCTTGTTTAAACTCTAAGCAGACTTTCATGGCTTTAATCGAATAACTTTTTATATAGTTTTTACTTATTTTATTTAAATTTAAGCATGAGTTCGTTTAAAGAAAAAATTAATGAAATAACATCTGATTTAGGTGGAAGGATTAAGAACCCTTTAATTTTAAGTTTTATTTTTGTTTGGTTATATCAGAACTGGAGTTTAATTTTTATTTATTTCAATTTAAACCCAACATTCTCTTTTGGTGAAAAGTTATTTATATTAAGGATATATATTAATTCTTACGGATTTAAAGGACTGTTTTGGAACCCATTGCTTTATGCGTTTTTCTCGCTTATAATTTATTATTTAATTGCTATCACCGCTCAATTAGTTAAATTAATTGTAGGGGAAAGGTTTAATGCAGCTATAATTTTATATTTCGATAAGAGTAAATATATTTTGAGAACAATTCATAAAAAAACATTAGAAGTAAATAGAGAACTAAAAATTAAAGAAGGTGAGTTAGAATCTGAAATTGAAATTAACAAATCAAAACTTCGCCAAAAGGATGCCGAATTAGAAGAAACGCGAAAGAAAAATAGCGAAAGAATTTCCGAAAAAGATAGTGAATTAGGGACATTGAAAGGAGAGATTTTTAATCTCCAAAATGAGAAGTTTGAACTTTCAGGAAAACTAGAAAGAGAGACGGCAAATAGCGACCTAATTAGCGACCAAATTAAGTTGCTTATGAAAAAAGAAATCGATGTAAACGTTGAGTTAGAAAGATTAAGGGAAGATGCAGTTAAATTCAAATCTAGTGAAGAAGTATTAGATATGTTAACAGTCTTAGATGGTAAAGTAGCTTACGGTCATTTATCATTAGACCAACACACTGTTCTTGTAATAATTTTCGGAAATATTAAATGGGATGTCGTTGATGAAAAACAAATTAGTTTAGAAACGTTTATTTACGAAAGAGGATACTTTATTTCACCAAATCGGAGTCAGTCTTTTAGAATCTCAAACGTTTCGTTTGATGATGGAGTTTTAATTTTCAATAAAATGAGCATGGTAAGCCCGGGGATTTCATTGAAAGAAACCATTGTAAAATTAAAAATTGACAATAAGCATGAATTATATGGCTTTGAAGATGAAAGGAAAGTTAAATATATTCATTCAAAATCATTTTGATAATTACGTCAATAATAAAAAAGTATGAGCAATTTTAAAGAAAAGATAAGCGAAATAATGCAGGATTTTGGCGGGAGAATTAAAAACCCTGTGATAGCAACATTTATTTTAGTTTGGATGTATCAACATTGGACTTTAATATTTCGGTTATTTAGTACATATTCTAACTTTTCTGTTGAAGAGAAATTATTCCTTGTAAAAATTTACATCAATCATTATGGATTCTGTGGAATGGTATTCTGTCCACTATTAATTTCCTTTGGTTCTTTGTTCTGTTATTATTTAATAGCCATTATCGCACAGCTAATAAAAATTGTAGGTAAATTTTTGAATTCACTCATCGCTAAAATTGATAAACCCGGTTTTGTCCCATTAGCCGATCTTGAAAGAGAAGAAAAATATTCCAAATCATTAAAATTGCAATTAAAGCAATCTATTGAAGATAACAAAGAGTTAACATACTTTAAGGAGGG
>JAUXSA010000088.1 GCA_030681615.1 Bacteroidota bacterium | reverse complement strand
ACTCCAGCTCTAAACTCGATTGGTTGTTTTGTGGTTGTTCAATAAAAAGGTCTTTAATGTTTTGCAGCAGAACCAAAAACTGCTGACATAAAACAGATACAGACATTGCAGGCTGAAGCAATTTCATTACCTCATTATCTTCTGCATTAAATAATTGAAAAAGGGTCTTTGAAGAAACAAACGAAATATTTCTCGCTGTTAACTGATCAATTATTTTGGTGACAAAAAGTTCTTTGTTCTTACTTGTTAAATAACTTGCAAAAATGGGCTGGCGTAAAAGCGCAACCAGGTCTTTATGATAAATTGTTTTTTGCTGTCGGTTCTGTTTCGAAAAACTAATTTGCAATTGCAGTAATTGTTCTATCAAACTATAAGTAGAAGTATATCGCAAAGGATACTCCATAGTTATATTTACATACTCTACGGCACTTGGTAACTGTTGTAACACAGGCCACAGTAGTTTTTCGTTGGCTAAAACAATAGCCACTTTGTCTAAGGGTACTTTATCATCAATATATTTTTGTATGGTTTGTTTAACCACCTGTGCCTGGCCAATTTGTTTTGGAACCGAGATAATTTTAATTTCTTTAGCTTCTTTAAAATGATCGCCGATAAAAGAAGGCTCGCGCTGTTGAAATAAATTAAAATTATTCCTTAAAAATAAACCTGCTTCCTGGTTATTATCTTTTAAATAATAATTATCAGCATCCCACAAAATATCTGCTTTTTTTTGCAGGTAGAGTTTATTAAAAATGTTTAATTCCGCAGCATTTAAAGCATTAAAGCCGCAAAAAATAAGTTTGTGAAAACGGTTTGGATATTCGCTCTTATCAAAATTCGATACGGCATACTTATATGCTAAGCCTTGATACGCCCAACTTTTTGTAACTAAAAAATGACTAAAGTGTTTGTAAATGGCGCCCAAACTATTCATAAATTTTAAATAGTTAGTTTGGTATTCACTTAAAGTTTCTGCGCCAAGGCTCCAGTTCTCAAGTACTTTAATGTCTTTAAGGTTTTCGTATAGTTGTTCAGAGTCTGCTAAATACCTGTCTATCTCATTAAAATCCTGTAAAATTAATTGTCCCCATTTGGCAAAGCTGTCAAAATTTTCTGCCTCTGCTCCGTAACAGGTTTTATAACTGTCGTACAAATAGCAAATAAGGTCAATTTCTTCAAGTGTTTTAAGGCCACTGAGTTCGGCTATTAATTCTTCGGCACTTATTATGGTTGGTAACCAAATGGTTTTACCATAGGTTTGGGCCAGGTAATTCTTTAAAAAAAGCGCACCCCGTTTATTTGGCAAAATAATACACAGTTGTTCTAAATTATCTTTGTAATTTTCGAACACATATTCTGCAGTTAATTTTAAAAAGGGCCTGGCCATGGATTTTAAAGATATAAACTTTCCGGTTTACCGTAAGTATAAAAATAACAAGAGTTATTTTAAAATTATACAGCCAGATCTGTTTGAAGAAATTCAGTTATTTGGCAGTAAAAAGATCGTTAAACAAACTAAAGCAGCGCAGTATCCCGAGATGGTGTTTATACGCGACCTGGTATTTAATTATACCGAAATGGCGCTGGAGATCACAGAGGAAGAGTATTTACAAAGTAAAAAGTAGCCACAGATTTCGCAGATTTCACAAATTAAAATATAATCTGCGTTATCAGTGAAATCTGTGGCAAAATTTATAGGGTAGATCACTAAAATCTTCTTAAATTTACTGTCTCAATTAAAAATTATTATGACACGCGTTAGGATCAAAGACATTTTAAAAACAACACCCACCAACCAAACAATTACGGTTAAGGGCTGGGTGCGCACATTCAGGAACAATTCTTTTATTGCTTTAAACGACGGATCAACAAATAATAATTTACAAATTGTAGTTGATTTTACAAATACGCCGGAAGAGATCTTAAAACGTATCACTACCGGAGCTGCTATTAGCGCAACAGGTACTTTAATTGCTTCGCAGGGTAAAGGACAAACCGTAGAAGTAAAAGCTACATCTGTTGAAATCATTGGCGATAGCGATGCTGAAAAATATCCTTTGCAACCAAAAAAACACAGCCTCGAGTTTTTGAGAGAGATAGCACATTTACGTTTTCGTACCAATACGTTTGGCGCAGTGTTTCGTGTGCGTAACAGTTTAGCATTTGCTGTACATAAATTCTTTAACGAAAAAGGGTTTTTATATATACACACACCAATTATTTCTGCAAGTGATGCTGAAGGAGCGGGTGAAACTTTTCATGTTACCAATTTTGACCTAAGCAACATTCCTAAAGATGAAGCAGGGGCAGTTGATCACAAACAGGATTTTTTTGGCAAGTCTGTTAACCTTACTGTTTCCGGTCAGTTGGAAGGTGAGTTAGCAGCAATGGCATTTAGCGATATCTATACTTTTGGTCCAACCTTTAGAGCAGAAAATAGTAATACAACGCGCCACTTAGCTGAGTTTTGGATGATAGAACCAGAGATGGCTTTTTATGAGTTGAAGGATAATATGGATCTTGCAGAAGAGATGTTGCAATATATTATTAAACATGCGTTGGAAAATAATTTAGAGGACATTGAATTTTTATCGCAACGTTTAGAGGAGGAAGAAAAACAAAAACCGCAGAACGAACGTAGCGAATTATCGTTATTGGATAAATTGAAATTCTGTATTGATAATAAATTCGAGCGCGTTACTTATACACAAGCTATTGAGATCTTAAGAGAGAGTAATCACAATAAGAAAAAGAAATTTACTTATCTGGTTGATAAGTGGGGTGTTGATCTTCAAAGTGAGCACGAACGTTATTTGGTAGAAAAGCATTTTAAGAAACCAGTTATCTTAACTGATTACCCAAAAGAGATAAAATCTTTTTACATGCGCCAGAACGATGATGGAAAAACTGTTGCCGCTATGGATATTTTATTTCCTGGTATTGGAGAGATAGTGGGTGGAAGTCAGCGTGAAGAACGTTTGGATAAATTGGAAACGCGCATGAGCGAAATGGGAATTCCCGTTGAGGAATTATCATGGTATCTTGATACAAGACGTTTTGGTACTTGTCCGCACGCGGGCTTTGGCCTTGGTTTTGAGCGTTTGGTGTTATTTATAACAGGCATGACAAATATTCGTGATGTTATTCCTTTTCCTCGAACTCCAAAAAATTGTGAATTTTAAAATCGGTTAATTTTTGCCGCAGATTTCGCAGATTCCCGCAAATTTTTGTTTTTTATTTATAAAAATTGTTCTTTAAGGAAATTAAAGAACACTCTGTGCAAATCCGTGTAATTTGTGGCTTTTTATTTTGAACCTTGTTGGCATAGGTTTTGAAAGTTTGCTTGTAAAAAAGTAAACATGAAAAATTTAATTTATCTCTCACTAATTGCTTTGGTTGCATTAAGTGCTTGTAAAGGAAATTCCTTTATGACACAACGCTATACAAAATTCGGTCACGCATCACATAAAACCAACTACGCAGAAAAAGCGGTTGCGAAAACAATAGGGCCTGCAAGTGCTGAAAATAGTTCAGAAACAGAATTTGTAACAAATACTGAAACAGAACCCGTTTTAGCCAGTTCAAATCCATCTTCCGTTAAAGAAAATATTTTAGAACGAATTGCTGTTCAAATTTACCCAACGGGTTTGAAGTTAACTAAGTCTGAAACATTCGATACAGAAGATTCGAAACAGGTAAATAAATCAAAAAAAACTTCTCAGGAAAAAAAGAGTGTCGTCCAAAAAGTAATAGGTACAGTTTTAAAAATAGTTCTTTGGGCAATTATATTGGCTGTTGTTGTAGGTGTATTACTTATAATAGGTGCGCTGGCATAGCATTTGAAGTATTAGTAGTAAAAACATAAAACTTAAAAAATATGAAAACATTTATTTACTTACCATTAATTGCATTAATTATTTTAACAGGTTGCAAAAGCAACAAGTTCACCACCCAGCGGTATACTAATTACGGACACGCGTCTCATAAAAAATCTACAAATGAGAAAATAGTTGTACAAAAAACGGTTCCGGCTGAAATAACCCAACCAACAGTGCAAATAGAAGTTGTAGAGGCAAAGGTTGAAAAAAAATCGGTAACACCGGTAACATTGATCGCTTCAGGGTTCTCAACATTAAGAGAAACGTTCTTAAAACCTGAGCGTAAGGTTTATGATCTAAGTATTAATAAAGAAGAGTCTTTTGCTACAGAAGAAATAGTAGAAGCAGATGATTCTAAAACAACTATAAAATCTCAAAAGCTTGTTAAAGAAAAGGTAAAAAGAGAGGGTTTTATTGGAAGTGCATTTGCTACGGCATTATGGATTATACTGGTAGTAATATTTATTGTCTTAATCATTTTTGTACTTTCGGCAGTATTTTAGGGTAATTAATTCTACACAAAATCATTTTTCCACACATTATAAAGTAAAACGGGGTTTAATTATCCCGTTTTGTTTTATGTCAACATTTGCGGTTGGCATACAATTCACATATTATCTAACAAAAATCAGACAATGAAAAAGATAATTTTACTTTCGTCAACTATAGCAGCTTTCATTCTAAATTCATGTACTACTCAAATGTATGTTTCTAATGCGGTAAACGCACCTTTATTAAAAGAAAAAGGAGAAGTGCAGTTGACTATTACGCAAAATGATCTACAAGCTGCTGTTGCATTAGGAAAGAACTTTGGTGTTATTGCTAATGGTTTTTATATGAATTATAATGGTGGTGATAATTACCGCCATAACGGTATACTTGGTGAAGCAGGTATAGGTTATTACAGACCACTTAAAAGTGATTTTATTTTTGAAGCTTATGTTGGCGCGGGCGCTGGAAAGATCTTTAAACAACAAACATTTATTGATAACAATAATAATTCTTATCTCGCTCATTTTGATGCAAACGCAACTAAAATTTTCATTCAACCCGACATTGGTTACAAAACAAAATACTTCGATGCAATAATCAGTTCACGAATTTCTACGGTTAAGTATACAAGTTTCGATCAGCAAAATTATCCTGAGAATGAATTAAAGAATGATTATTTGGATAATAATAATTTAACAGGACCAATGTTCGCGTTTGCAGAGCCGGCAGTAACTATCAGAGGTGGATATAAATTTATAAAGCTACAATTGCAATATGGTTTAACCCTCAACATGACTCCTCATGATATTAAGCACGCTAATAATTTTTCTTCTATTGGACTCGTAATAAATATTGCAAAATGGTATAATACTGCCGGTGATAATAAAATTGAAGAAATGAAAAGGGTCGATTAGGTCTCGATCAGTTTAGCGCTACCTTGTCCAACAATAAAAATTTTATTTTCAATTTGTTTTTTATTTAGTAAATGTTCAATTCTTTCAGGATGGGTGTCGGTAATAAATACCTGTCCAAAACTATCGCTACTAACCATTTCTAATAATTTGGTAAAACGCTCTTCATCTAATTTATCATACACATCATCCAATAATAATAATGGTTTGGTGTTTTTTTGTTCTTTAATGAATTCGAATTGCGCTAATTTTAATGCTAATAAATAAGATTTTTGTTGACCCTGCGACGCGAATTTTTTTAAACTAAAACCATCCAATGTAAACTCAAGATCATCCTTATGCGGACCAACCGTTGTGTAATGTACAGCCCTGTCGCGCGCCAGCGAAGTAATAATGGCAGTTTTAAAATCTTTTTCGCCTAAACTATTTTCATAGTGTAAAGCAACTTCCTCTTTACTTTCGCTAATAAATTGATAATAGGAATTAAACAGAGGAATAAAATGTTTTAAAAATTGTAAACGTATTTCTAATATCGATCTGCCGTAATTAATTAACTGGTCGTCCCAGATCTCAATTGTTTCAGAATCAAAGGTGCGGCTTTCATAAAATTGTTTTAATAAAGCATTACGTTGTTTTAAAACATGTGTGTAAGAAATTAATTTATCTAAATAAACTTTATCATATTGCGAAATTATACCGTCTAAAAATCTGCGACGGATATCGCTGCTTCCGTTTATAAGATCGGCATCACTTGGCGAGATCATTACCAAAGGAAATTGCCCGATGTGTTCGCTTAACCGTTCGTACTCTTTTTTATTCTTTTTAAAGATCTTTTTTTGGTTGCGTTTTAAGCCACAATAAACTTCGGTATGTTCTCCAGATTTTTCAAAATTACCTTGCAACACAAAAAAGCCCTCGTTATGCTTAATATTCTGACTATCAATTGAATTAAAGAAGCTTTTACAAAAAGAGAGATAGTGAATTGCATCCAGTAAATTGGTTTTTCCCATGCCATTATTTCCAACAAAACAATTGATCTTTTTGGAGAATTGGCCTTCGAATTCAGCGTAATTTTTGAAGTTTATTATGGAAAGTTGCTTTAAATACATGGATTTTAGCAAAAATACGCCTTTTTTAGGTGGTTTTTTGAATTACAAATTAGATTTTTAAGGAAAAAAAGCTATTTTTGCAGACTAATTTTACGCATAAATGGCTGATTTAAAAGACCAAACAACTGTAGACAATACTGAAAATACTGAGGTGAACGATACTACCGAAGAAACAGTAGAGGAAACGCCCAAAACAATTGATCCTAGCTTAGAAGGCATTCAACTTTTTTATGAAACAAATAAAAAGATGATCACCTACGTAGGTGGTGGATTAGCCCTTATTATTGGTGCTTTTTGCTTTTTTAAATTGTACTACTTACCTGAAAAAGAGAACGAAGCTTCTAACGAAATTTTCTGGGCTCAAAATTATTTTGAAGCAGATAGTTTTAACATTGCTTTAAAAGGTGGTGTTACTGTTATGTCGCCCGATGGCCAAAAAACAATAATGGGTTTTGAGGCAATTGCAGAAGAGTATAGTATGACAAAAACAGGTAGCCTTGCAAATTACTGCGCAGGTATTTGTTATTTACGTACCGGTAAATTTGAACAGGCCATTGAGTTCTTGCAAAAATACGACGGTGATGATGAAGTAATTGCACCAATTGCAGTTGGAGCTATTGGCGATTGTCACATGGAACTAAATAAAGTTGACGAAGCCATTAAATTTTATTTAAAGGCCGCTGAAAAAAGCAACAATAATTTTACTACACCCTTCTATTTGAAAAAAGCAGGATTTGCTTACGAGCAAAAATCTAATTTTTCTGAAGCATTGGCTTTATATGAGCGTATTCAAAAAGAATATACTAAGAGCAATGAAGGGAAAGAAATTGAAAGAGATATTGCTAAAGTAAAAGCTTTAGGTAATTTATAATTCTTAAATACATTTAATTAAGAGTCTGCTTTCGGGCAGACTTTTTTATTTTAAAGAACATGAGTAGTGTAAATAAAAATTTATCGGTAAGTGAAGGAAGTCAAATTCCAAATGCGGCAGCTTTTAAGTTTGGCATTGTTTATTCTGAATGGAACCATGAAATAACAAATGCATTAAAAGAAGGCGCGATAAATACGCTTATTTCTAATGGTGCTAAAAAAGAGAACATAATCATTCGCCAGGTACCCGGAAGTTTTGAATTAACGTTAGGCGCGCAGTACATGGCAGAAGCTACAGATGTGGATGCAATTATTTGTTTAGGTTGTGTTATACAAGGCGAGACACGACACTTTGATTTTATTTGCGATGCAGTTGCAAAAGGAATTACCGATCTTAATATAGAATATAACATCCCCTTTATTTTTGGTGTGCTAACGCCTGATACACAACAACAAGCTGTTGATAGAGCGGGTGGCAAGCACGGTAATAAGGGCGATGAAGCCGCTGTTACCGCTATTAAAATGCTTGGGTTAAGAGATAGTTTTAAATAAATTAATTCTCACCTTTATCAAAATTTAAATTCTGATTCAATAAAGAACCAAAAAGATCTTTAAAAGTAATGCCATCTATCAATTTGTTTTTGCTTAATAAAGAATGTTCGGCCAAACCGTGTAAAGCAAATTCCATTAACACAAATTTATCGGCGCCTTTTACATTAGGATGGTATTTTTTTACCAGATCCTCAAGCCCCTCAACTATAGTTAATGCAGATGAATATACCTTATCATTTTCGTTATCCAAAAGATCTAAAATATTATTTTGGGAAAACCAGTGGGTAATGGCAGAGTAATCTGAATTTTCTTTTTTACGTTTTAATTTTGCAGGATCAGGAAATAACTCAACAAAAGTATTTCTTATGGCAAGGCTTATTAAATTTTGCGCAATTACCGCAGGGCCTTCCTGTTCGCCCTCGTAAACCAATTCTATTTTTCCGTTAATAGCCGGAATGGCGCCGTATAGATCGCTTACTCTTGCGTAAGAATAAGGTTGTGCGTTTTTCAAAAAGCGTAATTCCGCGGCACTGATCAGACTTTCATAAGCGCTAATAGTTAAACGTGCGCTTACACCACTTTTTGAATCTACAAACTCACTTGTACGCGCTTCTATGGCAATTTGTTCTACTAAATTTTTTAAGATCTCAGGAACTTCAATTTCTTTTTGCTGTGCATTTAACTTTGCCTGATCTTGTGTAATTTTTTTTGAATGTTCTATTGATTTTGGATAGTGCGTTAAGATCTGGGAACCTATTCTATCTTTTAACGGTGTAACAATACTTCCACGATTAGTATAATCTTCCGGATTAGCTGTAAATACAAATTGAAGGTCTAATGGAATCCTTAAATTAAATCCACGGATCTGCACATCGCCTTCCTGTAAAATATTAAATAAAGCAACCTGTAACCTCGCTTGTAGATCGGGCAATTCATTAATTACAAAAATAAACCGGTTGCTGCGTGGGATCAATCCGTAATGAATTACATTTTCATCAGCAAAGGATAATTTTAAATTTGCTGCTTTTATCGGATCAAGATCACCGATAAGATCAGCTACACTTACATCAGGAGTTGCCAGTTTTTCCGCAAAACGATCGCTGCGATGGATCCAGTTGATCGGTGTCGCATCTCCTTTTTCTAAAATTAATTTTTTAGCGAAATTAGAGATAGGTTGTAAAGGATCGTCGTTTAAAGGGCTCCCGTCCACAACCGGAATATACTCGTCCAATAAATTTACCAATTGCCTTGCCATTTTTGTTTTGGCCTGACCGCGTAAACCTAAAAATAAAATATTGTGTCGGCTTAAAATAGCACGTTCCAATTCAGGAATAACTGTTTCTTCATAACCAAAAATGCCATCGAATATGGGCACTTTCTTTTTTAATTTCGAAATTAAATTTTCGCGCAGCTCATCTTTAATACTTAAAAATTTATAACCGCTTTGTTTTAATTCGCCTAGTGTTTTTATTGTTGGTTGTGCCATAATGTTTTCTTATTTCAGGTTTTAAGTTTATTGTTTTTTTGCGAGCTGCCTACTGACTTCTGCTTACTATAATTTCTTCCTTTTCTTATTTGTATAATCTCTAAAGATCATTTCACCCAGACCTTTTAATCCTGTAAAATAAGCTTTGCCTTGATTTGCCTCTGTAAATTCATCAATAAAACTTTGCAGGTAACTATCGCTTGCTACCATAAAAGTAGTAATATCCATTTTACTGCGTTTGCATGCTGCAGCTAACGTTAAACATTTATTTACAATGCGCCTGTCTAAACCATTGCTATTCATATAATACTCACCATTCTCTTTTAAACAAGAGGGTTTACCATCGGTGATCATAAATATTTGTTTGTTTGTTGCTTTCTTTTTACGAAGGATAGACATAGCTAACTCCAATCCTGCAACTGTATTGGTATGGTACGGCCCTACCTGTAAATAAGGCAGGTCTTTTACCTGTATAGGCCATGCATCGTTCCCAAAAACAATAATATCCAAACTATCTTTTGGGTAATTACGTTTTATCATTTCTGCTAAAGCCATTGCTACCATTTTAGCGGGCGTAATACGATCTTCACCATAAAGGATCATGCTGTGGCTAATGTCTATCATTAAGACTGTAGCGGTTTGCGTTTTAAATTCCTGCTCGCCCACCAAAAGATCATTCTCGGTTAAAATAAAATCTTCGGCGCCATTATTAATTTGCGCTTGTTTAATAGAATCTATCATGGCAATGCTTTGTGGCGAATCGCCGAACTCATAAGCACGAAGATCTGTACTTGTTTCTTCGCCATTTTTACCTGTAAATTTTGTTTTGTGATTGCCCGAAGCGCCCTTTTTTAGTTTCCCGAAAATATATTCTAACGCATTGTTGCGAATGGCTTGTTCGGTCTTTGGTGTAATAGACATGCCCCCTTGCCCGTCGTTCTTATCACGTAGGTAGCCACGTTTTTTTAGTTCGGCAATAAAATCATCAATGGTATAATCTTTGTTAGTAAGTTCGTATTCTTTATCGAGCTGTCTGAGCCAATCCAAAGCCTCATCTACATCACCACTGGTATGCGTGATGAGTTGTTTAAAGATCTTAAACAATTCATCAAATTTGGACTGTGGGTCCGCTTTAAAATTTTGAAATCTGTATCCTAACACTTTATAATAAACGTAATTACGCACTATAAAGTTGTAAAAAAATAAGGAAAACTAATGTTAATTTATTGGAAAGCCGGAATATAATTAAGTTATTGTTTCTTGACAGGCAATTTATAACCAATTGGTTTACGTGGCTTCTTATCTTCTTTTTTTTCAAGTAGTTCATCTAAGTATTTAAATACAATTTCAATATTTTTAGAATTATTATCCGTCTTTTTTCGAATTTCTTCTATGGCTAGGCGGAGTTCGGTATTGTCTGATAAAGATTGCCTTAGCCTTACAAATACATCGATGATCCGAAAACTGACTGCAATCGCCCGGTTGCTTTTTAACACATTTGATAATTGTAAAATGCCATGTTCGGTGAAAACCATAGGTAAATAACGTGTTCCACCGCGTCCTTCTTTTGAGGTCGCAATTTGCGACCTCAAAATTTCAAATTCTCCTTCGGTTAATTCAAACATATATTGTTGAGGAAAACGTTCAATATTTCTTTTTACCTGTTCCTTTAGACGTTTGGTTTCTACTTGGTACAATTCAGCTAAATCGCTATCCAGCATTACTTTTTGTTTTCTAAAGAAGTAAATCTTATTTACTATTAACTCATCGTGTAATGTCAATCTCATGTCTTGTTATATTTCGATATAATATTTACAATTTATTTTAAGGTCGCATTTTGCGACCATAAGATTTATTTAATTTTGAGGTCGCATTTTGCGCCCTCTAACTATTTAATTATTGAAATCAGGCCAGGCCAGAACGACTCAGCAAAAAAGAGAATTAATACCAACTACAAAAATTATCTAATCCAATCTGCTTGTTATTTTTTATTTATGCTTCTTCAAAAAAATCTTCCGTAGTTAAAAACTATGCAAGATTTTTTTTCATCGCCTAAACAAAAAATAACTTCGCATATTTGGTATACATAATATTTGTAATTGGTATATTTAAAACAAACTTAACTGCACATCGTTTGCTTTGTAATTAAAGCTATTGCAGTTAAATTCAAAACCGGAAGGTTTTATAAAACGTTGTTTGGAAAGTGTAAATAATTGACGGATTGATTCTGCTATTTTGCCTTCGCCGCGCATGCGCACACCTTTACGGCTATCGCTTACTTTGCCGCCATGGCATTCGCAGATCTGGTTCCAGACCTTATCAGCCCTGTCAGGAAAATTTTTAATTAACCAATCTTTAAAGATCTGTTCAATAGCACCGTTTAATCTTACAATGGTCATGCCTGCACTTGATGCGCCCGCGTTACCGGCTAATTCCATTATATCTGGTATCTCATGATTATTAATGCCCGGAATAATTGGTGCCACCATTATGCCGCAGGGAATATCATTTTTTGCTAAAGTTTCAACCGTATTTATCCTGCTTTTATAAGAGGCAGTTCTTGGCTCTAACAGCTGACGAACTTTTTCGTCGGTACCCGTAATAGAAATCATTACGTGTACTAAGTCATGTTTCGCCAGTTCTGTTAGAAGATCAAGATCTCTTGTTATTAATGCATTTTTTGTTATGATACCAACAGGGTGTTTATATTTTAAACATACCTGTAAAACTTTACGGGTTATTTCCAGCTGACGTTCGAGTGGCTGATAACAATCTGTATTGCCTGATAACATAATAGGAGCAGGCTTCCATTTTTTGTTACTGAATGTTTTTTCCAGCAATTCAACCGTATTTTTTTTGACAATTATTTTTCGTTCAATATCCAAACCGGCACTATAGCCCCAAAACTCATGCGAATTACTAGCGTAGCAATAAATACAGCCATGCTCACAACCCTGGTAAGGGTTTAATGAGTATTCAGCTCCAACATCTTCGCTCTCAACCTTGTTAATGATCGTTTTGGGATAAGTGTATATGATCTCGGTCTTTTCTTTTTGAAGAAACTCTTCATCCAATCCTTCCACATGTTCTTGCGCATATTGTTGTTTATTAAATTTATTATTCGGGTTTACCTGAGCTCCGCGGCCTTTAAAGTAACTGGTTATTGGCGTTTCCATGATTTTGCTTAAAGTAAAGGTATTTCAAATTATAGCAATGTGATGCTACAATTTATAGTATTCCCAAAACTTCTTAAAGGGGTTATGGAATTACTATCTTTATAACATCTAAATACAAAAGTTTATAATGATAAAAAATACAATCAGTTTGGTTTTATGTTTTGTTTTTTATGCCACTATAGCGCAAACAAAACAAAAGTTTACTATAAGTGGTAAAGCCTTGCAAACTTTTGCGTATTGTGGGGGCGTTAAACCCTCTGAGGAGGTTTTAGATCACCATAAAACACCAAAACCTTACGTAGGTAAAACCTTTTACATACGCGCGGGAAAAACAAATAACTTAAAAGCAAAGGTCCTACTAAAGTTTAAAGCAGATACCGCTGGTAATTTTTCATTTGAATTGCCACCAGGTATTTATTCTATTATACAAGAGCCGCAGTTAAAAAAATTAAATGTTAAACTTTATAAAAACAAATATGTTGAGGTAGATGAAACTTGTTTAAAAAACTGGTGGGAAAAACCCTATTATCTTTTAGAAATAAAAGATAAGAATATTAGCGGACTGGAGTTTAAATTCCACCACCCTTGTTTTATGTCAGGTGATATTCCTTGTTTGCATTATAGCGGCCCAATGCCGCCATAAATTATAGATTTGCTTTAAATTCTATAAGAGTATTAAAGCCTCTTGCACTGGACCATTTCATGGTACCATCCAACTGTTCTTCAACCAAAACTTTAACAAGATTCATGCCCAAAGCCGTTGTCGGCAAAGAAGAGATATCTTTTGAAATCCCCTTTCCGGTATCTGAGTAATCAAAACGGATCGTATTTAATTCGGTAGTTTTAATAATTATAGAAATATTTATGTTCTTATCAAGATTATGTTTTAGCGAATTAGTGATCAATTCATTCAAAATAAGACCCAAAGCATTTGTCTGATCAATATTAAGAGCTAACGATGTTTCAATATCAATGGTGTAACTAAGTTTTGAATATGCAAAATTGCTGACAAGATCAATAATATAAGTTCTTAAAAGAATAAAATCGAGATTATCTGCTTTGCAGAGTACTTCGTGAACTTTAGACATGGCATAAAGCCTGTTTTTGGTTTCTTGTAATGCATTTATTAATTCCGGGTTAATAGATTCATTAATTTGAATGTTAATAAGGCTTATGGTTGTTTGCAAATTATTTTTTGCGCGGTGATAAACCTCTTTCAATAATAATTCTTTTTCTTTTAATGAAGCATTTATTCTTTCTTCATATAATTTACGACTTGTTATATCTTCGGAAATAGAGGTGCCGCCAATTACTTCACCGTTTGGCCCAAACAACGGCGCATAAATTGTTTTTAGATAGGTTGACTTGCCGCTTAATATCGATCTATATTCCCCTTCGTGAGTGCCAATTCTTCCATTTAGAGCTTCGTTAAGAGCTGCTAAATGTTGCTCGTCCTTAACATCGGTCTTTGTATTTACTTTGCTGATATTTTCTTTTGCAGCGCCTAAAATTTCCATCAAAACTTTATTAAAAGTGGTGATATTACCTTCTGCATTAAAATGGGCAATGCCAATAGGTGCTTTTTCAAAAATAGAGCGAAATTTTTCTTCACTTAAGCGAAGTGCTTCAACGGATCTTTTTAGTGAAGAAATATCTTTGGTTTGAGAAATAAAATATTTTGGCGCGCCTTTTTCATCTTTAATTAATGCAGAGTTTAAAAGAACATAAACAATGTGTCCTTGTTTATGGATATATCTTTTTTCAATTTCAAAATGTTCGGCTTCACCAGCAATTAATAATTTTGCCTGTGATGATCCAATTTCATGATCATCAGGATGGGTCACATCATTAAAAGTTTTTTGCAACAATTCTTCTTTGCTATAACCTAATATTTCGCATAAATGCGTATTAACTTTTAGCCATCTGCCGTTTAAAGAAACCACTGCCATACCAATAAATGATCTTTCGAACAATTGGTTCATTTCAGATTCACTCAAAATAGGATCTTGCGCGTTTGGCATTTCAAATGATTTCATCAGATACTTACAACAATACCAAAAATACGCATAATACCGGAATTTTCAGAGCAATTATTCTATAATAATATCATGACGATAGAGCAAATTTCTCAGGTCTTGCTGTAAAAATTTAGCTTTTTTTATGTTGTTCAATTCCGGATCGATGAGGAAATTTTTACTGGTCGTAAAATCAACAGTGCTTAGATTTGTTGTATCAAAAAGAGATTCAAGAAGATCACAATTTGTAAATGTAGTCTTAGAAAGATCGGCTTGTGTAAAGTTGGCATTATGAATTTTACAATTTTTAAACGTGCTTTTATTTAATTTTTTTCTGTCAAACGAAGCATAATCTAAAATGCAATTTTCAAAATGTAATTCTAAAGCAAAATCAATGGCGCCCGAAAAATTAAGTCCTAACAATTTGCAATCGTAAAACGAAACATTTTGTAAACGACTGTTATTGGTCTTTAAATTGCTCAGGTCGCAATTTCTAAAATCACAATCCATAAAACTCAGGTCAGACAGATTTGAAAATATACAATTGATGAATTCAAAATTATCAAAACGCTCTCTTTCTTCTTTTTGGGAAGATAAGTCAATATTCTTTAATTGTTCTTTCTGTTTTAATTTTGCCATAATTATCTTCCAAAGCCATCGTAATAAGCTGAAGCATAATCTTCATACGATTTAATTAATTTAATATTTTGTTTTTCAAGCTCCGTTAATTCTTTTGTGATATTTGTTGAAACCGGGATATACCAATCCACCTCCGTATCAAAAAAATAACGCATTTGCCTGTTTTGAAACGTGTAACCGTGGCGAGCATAAATGGCATTGCGCATAATTTCAAGATCGCGCTTATACATATTCTCCACATCTTCTTTTTTTAAAGTTTCAGTAGATGCATTGTGTTGGGCCGCATCGCTTGTTACAATTTCAGCCACATCTTTGCCTACACTATGTGGATCATATATCTCGATCCTGTAATCGATGACTATTTGTTTTGAAGGATCATAACGAAACTCTCTCTGCTTTAAGTTATAGTTTCTTTTTGTAACTGGTAATTTTTTATCATTCGCTGTCCATGTACCACTAAGAGTTTTTTCATTTGCATCTATTGTAAAAGTAAATACACCATCGTACTTATCATCACCGGGTTCTTTTACTTGTGCAGTATATATATTTTCTTTCTGCAAAATGTTTCCTTTAAACGGACGATTGTTTCCGGCAACTACAGAGTGGCCAAATAAAATATCATTTTTAATAGAATCAACAGATATATTTATTTTGTTCATATACATTGGTAATTTAGACTCATCTTTTATGTCAGCAATAAAGCCACCAACATAAAAACCAAGTAAAGGATTGGTTTCGCTTAATGGAGAAGTAGTATTCTCAATTAAAGCTAAATCTCCCTCGTCAATTTTAGCGGTATCATTAATATGCATAGGCTGTTCTTCTTCGGTTTTTTTTGCATCACCGCAAGCGCTCATAAAAAGTAAGGCGCTCAAACAATTAAAAAGCAGGTTTAGTTTCATATTTTATGATATTTAAAATTAATAATTCAGCAACCAGTAAATTTAACGTCCAACCTAACCATGCTACTATTTGGTAAACATCCATTGGCTTTGGGTGAAACGCTAGTACTAAAATATATTTCCATGCCCTTAAAGTAATAGCAGATAAGGCTAAAGAAAAACTCCTCATCATCCAAACACGATGTAAAAGTACCTGTTTTTTTAAGATCTTCAAAAGCGCAATGACAGTAAATATTATCCAAAGTACAGATAATAAACAGAAAGCAATTTTAGAACTTAAACCACCATTGGCATACATACCAATTACAAAGCCTGATGGGCCCGCCAAAAATAAAGTCACAATTACATATAGCCATCCCATTCGCTTGTGAATTACAGGAAATTGGGAACGGATCTTTTTAGAGAATTGTGTATAGCCGGCCAATAAAACAAAAATGGCACTAAACACATGAATAAAAAAAGCGATGCGGTAATGTATTAAATGAATGTACTCTTGTTTAATGGCTAGGAATGCTACATCTGTTTTTATTGGAATATACTGTAAGGTTATTTTTACCATTAACCAAAAAAAGAAAAGGTAAAGTAACAGCAGCGTATATAAAAACAATTTACTTTTTTGTATAGTGTATAAAAATGCCTGCACTATTTTACATATTTCCAATTTCTGATCTTGCCATCGCTCATCCATTCAACTGCAGTTGCAAGACGACTTATTCGTGTTTCTTCAGCCTTTGCGCCTGTAACCCACTCAATATATTCTTTTTTATTACTATTGCTAAAACCTTCAAATGTTTTTAAGGCTTTTTTATTTTTTGAAACTGCTTTTAAAAAATAATCGGGTACTACTAACTCTTTCGTTGTGGCTAAAGCTCTTCGGGCAGGAAGTTTAATGCCATCATCATTCAACTTCATAGCTTGTTTAATGTAACTTGTAAGTACCGAATCTTTAGGTAGATCTTTTAATGAAGTAATTCTGCCAAGGTGACCCATGGCTTCTTCTGTTTTTGCTTTTGCAACTAACTTAGCGCCATCTTTCATTAAAGAAGCTTTCCAGAAACCAATGGCGCAATGTTGTTTGAAAGATGCCATGCTGCACATAACATGATCTTTATAATCAAAATGCGGAAAGCTCCATTTCATGGTTTCCTGCACATCAGGACATATTTTATGTATCAGATCACGAAAATGTTTTAAAACAGGTTTTGCAAAATCGGCAGACCTTGCAATGTAATCATCAATACGTTTATCTTTTTTTGCCATAAAAATAAAGTTGATCTACGAGTTTAATATTTGGATTTTAAACTTTCCAATGTCAGTTCGTATTTTTTAAGATCTTCAGGACTAACATTAATAGCGGGATTAAGATCGGTATTATTTTCCATAATAGGAGTGATATTAACCGAAACGCGGTAATAAATAGTTTTCATGTTTGGATAAGATTTGGAAATGTCTGCCAACGCCTTTTCAACCAATCCCGGTAAATGAATAATATCTGTAGCGTTAATAGCAATAACTTGTTCCTCTGTAGCAACATTATTCTTATCAATCACATTTAAAATATCAAATTTTATTTTTTTACCATCAATTATTAGTTCTTTTTCCATATGCACTGTTTAAGGTTAACTAAGTTAAATTATTTTATTAAGTTAAACAATAAATAGTAGAATTTGTTGCGCCTGAAAGTAAAAGAACTATTAAAAAACGTGATAGGAAATTTATTCCTTTATTAATTTAACGAGTTGGGTTGTTTTGTTTGAAGTTACATTCACAAAATATAATCCGGCTGGCACATCGCTTAGGCTAAAGTTGTGTGATGTTGTTTTTAGAACTTCTTCGCCAAGCATATTATAAACTGTAATTCTAACATCCTCAACAGAACGTATATGTACTATTCCATTTGTTGGGTTTGGGTAGATACCAAAATCAGGATCATTTGTATTTTTATAAATGTCACTCGTGCCAGTTCTATATCTCAAATAAATTTCGTGTAAGCTCCCGTTCTTGCGATGATAATACATTTTTGTTTTATCGGTTGATAAGGTAGGCGCTTCTGGCGCAATGTATGGTGCACCAATAAGTAATGTGCCTACGCTAAATGGTGAAACCGTATTTGTTCTTGTTGCAACCATAATTTCGGTTTGTGTACTATTCTTTAATAAGCGCGTATAGTATAATTCTAATCCGTCTTTTGTTAAGGCAGGGGCATAAACTATATAAGTTGATGTATCGTTTACATTGGCCATTAAAATATCTGTATTTAAATCTTTATTAAAGGTTGAATCATTTACTTTATTGGCCAAACCCATCGAAGCCCTGCAGGGCAATCCATTGGCACAACCGTTAAATTGGGCATTGCAATAGATAAGCTGATCGCCATGAAAATTTATGCCCGCATCCATAATTAACCAACCAGGTAGTGGAATGTAAAAGTTGCCATGTAATGGACCAAAATTCTCGTAACCGCTTGTAAGAAATCGAACACGGTGAAGATTTTCAAAACTGGTTGAATAATTTCTGGTAGAAACCCAATAAAAATTGTTTAAAGTATCAACAGAAGCTACTCCATCTAAACGTGGCGTAACGGTTTGGTTTACTACCGGTACAGGACCAATATAATTAAATGTAACATCATTTACTCTAGAAGCATAGTATAAACTGGTGGTAATACCATCATTTAAACTATTAAAAAAAAGAGCGTTACCGTCGGTTGATAAAAATGGTTCCATGGCATCAAACGTTAATCCGTTTATTGTTACGTGAAACTCGCTGCCAAAAACAGGTGTTTGTGCATTTAAAGGATTAGCAACATTTAAAAAAAGGAAAAGAGTAGGGTAGAGTAATTTTTTCATGGCTTATAAATATAATTTGCTTTTATACTTATAAGTCGTGCGTGATCGAAAATACCCTATAAGTGTAATTTGTTATATAAAAATACAACAATTTTCAGGCTAAAGCTCTTCTGCTTGTGTTAAATCGGGAATTTCAGTACCACCCCATTCAACAACCGTAAAGCCATCGCGTTTAAAGGTTTCGATCTTTTGTTCTTTTACGCTACAGCCGTTTGCTTTTGACCACAACATACACACACGGAAAAGATGATCCGGTTTTGGGTTAATGAAAATGGAAGCATATTTATTATACTCTTCGTTAAACATAAAATGAATGTAATTTTTTTCATTGACACTCATTCTTGGACACCAATAGGTAATGTAATCTTCTATCTCTTGAGAGTTTAAACCCATTTGCGCTAATTTTTCTTCAAAGAATTTTACCTGATCTTTTTTGTCAACTATAAATCCTTCATTCAGATTTAGTGTTTCAGTTTCAATATTTAATTTTCCATCCCAAAATAAATAATGATATTTTTTGTCCTTCATTTCAATTGTTCCATCGGGGTTGGCCGTAAAATTCCATCCGTTTGCATACTGCGGATAAGTAAACAAAAATTCTCCCTTAAGTTCAAGTTTAATATCCACTTTTTCTTTTTGTTTGCTGTAAACATAAATAACTGGTTTGTCAACCGTCATAACTTCGTTTATTGTATGGAAATAAACGCTTATCTCTGTTACATGCGCCGGTTTTATTTGTATAGAGTCGGTATATATTTCACCGCAGGTAGTATTATAAAAAAACTGGAAAATATGTTTACCCGGGGTGGTTTCTAAAATGAATTTACCATTAACATCGCATTTAAGCATTTTATTTACTTTGTTTTGGGAAGAACTAATATCGGTTTTAATAACCTTACCTTTTGGATCTAAAAATGTAAATATAAACTTAGCCTCTTTGCGTGTGAGGTCTTTACCCGGCCCAGATTTGGTTATGTGATAGTCGAGTCCTGATTTTTCAGGTATATCGCTAGCACTTAGAATAATGCTTGCAAAGGTTAAGATACTTACAAAGAGTGTTTTCATGGTTTGGAGAGTTATTTAATATAGAGATGCGCGGGAAAGACAAATTCCATAAAGAATTCATAATAAAAATACAGCGGTTAAGGGCCTTTTAAAAGCCCTTAAAGCTTACTCTTTTATGAGTTTTTTGATAATTGAGCCGTTGTTACCTCTTACAGCAACAAAATAAATCCCTTTTGGTTGGCTGCTTAGATCGATCTCAGTATGTTCTTGCTTTATTTCTGCAAAATATACTAACGAACCTAAAGAATTATAGATATGTACAAAAGAAAAATTCGAAGCACTTGCGGTTAAATTAAATTTATCAGAAAAAGGATTAGGGAAAAAACTGATAGATTCGTATTTCTCCAAAGAAAGAATGTTTGTACATAAAGAAACACTTTGCGTAAAACTGCTTGTGTTTGTACAACCAGTAGTTGCGGTGGCGGTTACAGAATAGCTGGTTGTTACAGTTGGTGAAACACTAATTGACTGGCCTGTAACCGATGTACTCCAGGTATAAGTATTTGCTCCCGAGACATTAATTGTTGCGGTCTGCCCGCTACATAATAAAGGTGAGCTTGTTGTAACATTTAAAATTATAGAGGGTGTTAATGATGCGGCCAGGTTTGCGCGGTAAAGTCGCCTTGTGCCACCCCCTGTATCTTCATCGGTAACATACACTACAGAGTCTCCTGAAAAAACAACAGCTTCTTTTTGTGAAGCCGGCATGGTTAACACCGTGCTGGTGCCGGTTGAAATAAATTTGGATCCTTTAAAGCAGGAGAACAACCATATTTTATTATTTCCTGATAAGGCTACGGTTTTTTTATTAGCACTTATATCTGCACCGGTTATCCATACACCGCCATTGTTAAAACTATCTACAACCATTGCTGTGTATGTGCCGGGTGTACTTGGTAAAATGTAATGTTTTATTAAACCGTTTGTTGGACTTGTACGATTTTTTGTGAAAAGATGGAGCGAATCATTAAAAAAGAAAAATCCTTCCATATCAAAATTATGATTCCCTGCCGGAGCAGAAAAATTTCTGTCAACATATTCAAAATTAATAATGCCTGCTGTTGTAGTGTTTCCGGCAATAAGATTTGGGTCGCTTATTTTATAAATCTTTAATCCATTACCATTTGCAACAGAACGGTTATTATTGTTGTTTCCAAAATCACCAACATACATCGTTTTCAGTAACTGATCTTCCGCAATATCTTCCCAATCAATATTAGTGGTATTTGTAATTGTTAAGGTTTTAAGAAGTACCCCGCTTGAATCAAATTTGTAAATAGCAGGTTGTCCGCCACTATCGTTATGCGACCAAAACGTATTTGGCCCGGTTTTTTCTACTCCCGAAGATTCGTTGACAACAGAAGGCAGGGTGCATACCGAGTAGATGGGAGCCGGCGCTTGAGAAAACATAAAAGAACAAATTAACACCAGCAAAGCAGAAAGTATATTTTTATTCATAATCTAAATGTACAAATTAAAATTTCTTTTAAAAGTAAACGGATGTTTAAATAATGGTGAAGGAATTAATGTGAAAACAAAAAAAGGGGATCGAATTGAATCCCCTTGTGCATTAATGACCGGAAACTGATCTGATAGATCAACATAAAGTTTTTTGGCATATTGCATTTTTCTTTAGGCGTTGATAAGCAGAATGTTTTTAGGTGTTCCCGGGAAATTAATTTCTTAGTAAAATTTTATCATGCAATTAATATTTATATAAAAATATTAAAAATAAAGTTTTAACCGGAATTTTTAAATAAGTGGGAGTGGTGTTTCACTCATTTATTTGAATAAAAACAAATAAAAGTAGAGTGGGTACGGAAATTTTAATGAAAAGAAATAACTATTGAACCTTTACCCATTTCATGCGTATTTTGGGGCCATTAAAGCGGTTTTTGGGTGTAAGTAAGAGGGTCTTTCCTTTAAACTCAAACTCTCTTTTTAGTATTGCTCCCACACTTTCAGGATTGGTAGAAGATAAAACCTCATGTTCTATTTCTTTTCCATCCACTTTATAATTGGCAAAATAAATAAGGTTATTATTAAAATAATTAACAAGTACCTTAATGCCAAGACTGTCTTTCCTCTTGCTAAGGTCAAAATCCGCATAATCCGCAGGTGTTATCTGCAAGGCCATGTGTCCATTACCATCAAATAAAATATAGCCATTGTAACCAATACGCCCGGTTTCTGTAGACCACTTTCCTGAGATCGAATCATATAATTCATACTTATCCAGAATCCACAAACCTTTAAATTGTTCATTGGACGTTATTGTTTTTTTTTGACTTTTAGCGCTGATAAAAAGCAATAAAAATAAAAAGCAGTAAATGTTCCTTGATAGTTTCATAACGACTTAAAGATAAAAATAATTTTTGACCAAACAAATCTTATCTTAAGCGGTATCTAAGTAGCAAAAAAGCACGCGCCTAAGCGCGTGCCGGGACAAGACTACTAAAAATTGGAACAGTAGTCTATCAAAAAACAGCCAAATGGTTGATACGGCTGTTTAATATTTTATTATTTAGGGGTTACTGTAGCAGTAGCCTTTGCATCTTTCTTATCCTTTGCATTTCCTATTACTGCGCCTGCGCCTGCGCCTGCCGCTGCGCCAATTAAGCCTCCTACAATAGCGCCTTCACCTTTTTTACCATCAACGATAACACCTGTTGCTACACCTAAAACAGCACCTGTACCAGCGCCTATTAAGGCACCTTTGGTTTTATTGTTCATTTTTTTCTTTTGAGGCGTAGTAGAGGTATTTGCAGTACTACTATTATTATTGTCTCCTGTTACATAAGCAACACGCTGTTGACGCGCTTTTTCGGCAGTAATTATCTGATCCATGGAATCGATACTTTTTTGATGTTGTATATTTGCAACATTGGCGGCATTAACTGTATTTACAGAATCTAACATTGCGTTATTACGTTCGTCATTACTTAGTTTTTGTGAATTTCCACATGCACCCAATAAAAGTGAAAGTGCGACTATTGTGATCAAATTTTTCATAGTTTTTATTTATAGCGTATTTTATTATACGCTATAAACGAAATAGAAAAAATTATGCCATGCGTGATAGCGCTATTAATAAAGTGTTTAGCGGCACATGTTCTGAAGGTCTAACAAAAACCACCACGTTTTGAGCAACAATATACCCATGCGTAAATTAAAATCCCACTTTAATTTAATGAGGTGTTTTGTTTATAGATCTTTACTCCTTTACGGATAAGCCATCTTGAGAAGGCGATAAGTAATAAAGGGCCAAATAAAGTTCCTATTGAATAACCAATGCCTACAATGTTAAATTCGGTGGAAGAGAGTAAAACAAAACAATTGGCCAAAACGATCAAAGAATATATTACAAAACTTGAGCCGATGAGAATTAAAACTATTGCCAGAACTTTTTTCATTTAATTAAGCATGATCAGGGTGAGCTTTTCTTTTTCGACCCCTTTGATTTTGTAT
>JAUXSA010000084.1 GCA_030681615.1 Bacteroidota bacterium | reverse complement strand
ATCATCCGTTACATCAACATACGTTTTACTTTCATCGGTGTAAGCCACAATACCTTTTCCGCCAATAACATCAGTAAAAATTAACTCTAGTTTATTTTGTAAACGGTTAAGACGTGTAATAGAAAGTACCAATGGATTGTTAGTAAACTGAATGCGCGGAATATAAATATCTTTATCAGTACCAATATCAGCGGTAACTGTTTTTTTACTTGCCTCGTCAAAAATGTGAACAGATACAATTGAGTTATCTTCACCAGCTTTTGGATATTTAAACGTGTATTTGGTTGGGTACAGTTCGTTAAAATAATAATCCATGGTGTATTCTTTTACACGTGTCTCATCAAATTTTACGTAAGCAAGATATTGGCTATTGCTGCTCCAGTCAAAATAATCGGCGCGTGAAAATTCTTCTTCATAAACCCAATCAGCCCAGCCATTCTTAATTTTGTTGGCTTCGCCATCACGCGTAACAATAACTTCAAGACCGGTTTCAAGATACTTGATGTATAAATTATTATCTCTTACATAGGCAACTTTTTTTCCATCAGGCGAAAAGTTTGGAAACATTTGTTGGCCTTTATCTGAAAGTTGAGTTGTTTTTTTTGTGGCAATATCATAAACGAAATAATTTGCTTTTGGTGAACGACGATAAACATTCGCCATATTTTCATACAGCAACAATTTATCTTCATTCGGGCTAAACTGGTAAGTTTTTATATCAAGTAGTTGACCATTGAATTTTACATCGCTTGCCTTTACAAGATCTTTAACTTTATTTCCTGTTTTTAAGTCGAACTGACTTAAAGTAAATTCTCCGGCTTGCGACACAATGTCAACATAATTTACACCGTCGTTCATTACATTAAAACTTTCGGCATGCTTTGCATAAAACATATTGCTAGCCCAGATGTTCTCTAATGTTAGTTTTTGTTGCGAAAAAACTAAAACAGGTATTGAAACAAGAATGAATAGTAATTTTTTCATTTTAATAAGTGTTGGTGAATTTATGAAATTAATCTTAAAATAACCGAAAATAAATAGATGTTAAATACCCCTAATGGGGTGAAATAATTGGCATTATCCATGGTAAACCCTTGAAAATACAATTAAGCCGTTCTTTATCTGCAAAACCTCGCCAACCCTCAGATCTTCGTCGGTTTTAACATGTCTTATATATTCCATAAAAACCTGTTCGTCATCTGCGGTAAGTTTTAGTACTTCATAGTTTAAAGTTGGCAACCTGTTAAAAGCATCCTGCCACCATTCGCGTAAAGCCTGTTTTCCTTTTATTAAACCTGCCGTTTCGGGTTTATGGATCTTTAATTTTGGACTAAAATGTTCGGCATTATCGTCATAAAGTGCCAATAATTTTTCAAGATCGTGCGCATTAAACGCCTCAAACCATTTAAGTGCAATTTTTTTATTTTGTTCAGGGAGCATATTTCTTAAATTTGATCATGCTAAAAAACGCTTTTATTTTAATAGTAACAATTTCTTTTTTGTTTTCTTGTTCATCCGAAAAGGTCAAAGTAGATATGATCTTGCATAACGCTGTTATTTATTCGGTTGATTCTTTATTTACTACATACGAAGCAATTGCTATTAAAGATGACAAAATTGTAGATATAAATAACAACAAAGAGATCCTACAAAAATATACATCAGATAACATAACTGATCTTAATGGAAAAGCAGTATTTCCGGGATTTATAGATGCACATTGTCATTTTTACGGTTATGGAAAAGGATTGAATGAATTAGATCTTGTCGGCACAAAGTCTTTTGATGAAGTCATAGACCGCACTGTATCTTACGCTAAAGAGATGAATTTTTACCCCGAAGTAAATAACAATGAAACAAAAAAGATAAATGAAAAAGAAATTTGGATAATAGGAAGAGGCTGGGACCAAAATGATTGGGAGAGCAAACAATACCCTACAAAAAAAATATTGGATAGTTTATTTCCTTCGCGCCCTGTAATTCTTACCAGGATAGACGGACATGCAGCTTTGGCAAATGAAGCCGCTTTAAAACAAGCAAATTTATCAGCTAAAACAAAAATTAAAGGCGGCGAACTTTTAATGACTGATAATAAATTGACAGGAATTTTAATTGATAATGCGGTAGATCTGGTAACGGAAAAAATTCCAAAACCATCCAAAGAACAAATTAAAAAAGCATTATTAAAAGCGCAAAAAAATTGCCTGGCTGCCGGTTTAACTACTGTTGATGATGCGGGATTAGAGAAGAATATTGTAGATGCGATAGATGAGCTTCAAAAAAAGAACGAGCTTAAAATAAAAGTGTATGCCATGCTAACACCAACAAAAGAAAACATGGATCACTATTTAAAAAACGGGATTTATATTACCGATAAACTAACGGTTCGCTCTTTTAAGTTTTATGGCGATGGTGCATTAGGCTCGAGAGGCGCTTGTCTTTTAAACGATTATGCAGATAAAAAAGACTGGAAAGGATTTTTATTGAACGATCTTGATTATTATATGAAAATGGCAAGCAAAATGGAAGAAAGCGGTTTTCAAATGAACACCCATTGTATTGGCGATTCGGCTGTTTGGGCTATTTTAAATGTGTACGGAGCCAATCCTTTAATGTTTGGCGATACAGATGGAAAATTATTTAAAGAGATCTGTAAAAAAAGAAGATGGCGAATTGAACATGCGCAAGTAGTAGATAAAAAGCATTTGGAATATTTTAAAGGCTTATCGGTAATTCCTTCTATACAACCAACACATGCAACAAGCGATATGTATTGGGCAAAAGAAAGATTGGGAGACGAAAGAGTAAAAACTGCCTATGCTTATAAAGATCTTTTAACCGCAGTTGGTAATGCGGCACTTGGCACTGATTTTCCTGTAGAAGATATTTCGCCATTTAAAACTTTTTTTGCTGCCGTTGCGAGGCAGGACAGCAAAGGTTTTCCTAAAGATGGTTTTCAAATGGAAAATGCTCTATCGCGCGAAGAAACTTTAAGAGGGATGACCATTTGGGCAGCTTATTCTAATTTCGAAGAAAAAGTAAAAGGTAGTTTGGAAAAAGGAAAAAGTGCCGATCTAATTATTTTAGATACAGATATTATGAAATGTAAAATAGAAGATGTTTTAAAAACAAAAGTTTTAAGTACTTATATTAATGGAGAGAAGGTTTTTGAATTGGGTAAATAAATTTAAAAGATCTGTTTTAGTCCATTTAAACTGGTAATATGTTTCCCGTTATAATCTTTAGAATTCTCATGCGAAAAATAAATGGCGTCCCAACCGGCGTTTAAGGCGCCTTCAACATCACTGGTAAAATTATCGCCTATCATAATACATTCTTCTTTTTTAGCATCTGCAAATTTTTCTGCTAATCTAAAAATTTGTTCGTCGGGTTTTGTAAGAGCATGTTCTTCGCTAATAATTACATTCTTAAAGTAATCGCGTAAACCACAGCCATCAATTTTTATGAATTGAATTTCTTTAAAGCCATTGGTAATAATGTGCAGATGATAGTTTTCTTTTAAATAGTCGAGTATTTCAATACAACCCTCTTTAAGATGGGTTCCTTTAGGTGCGCGGTTAAGATAATGATCGGTAATAATTAAATTCTCATCATAATTATCATAATCAAACTGGTTAAACACTAAATTAAAACGGTGGTTGCGCAGGTATTGTTTGTCTATTTGCTTTTTGGCGTATTGTAACCAAAGCTGCGAATTGGTTTTTTTATAAGCGCTGTGAAAATTAGTATAATCTGTTTTTAATTTCGCGGTTAGATCAAATTCTAAAAATAATTGCTGCAAAACATGGCCTGAGTTTTTTTCAAAATCCCAAAGTGTATCATCAAGATCGAAAAATATATGTTTAATGTGTTCCAACTTTGAACCTTTGATCTTAAACTTTGAATCTTAAATTAAATAACTCCCCAGATAGCTAATTGATCATGAAAAATATAAAGGACAAAATATAATCCAATAGCCCATACAATAACTGAAATGCTTAAATATAAAATAACTTTTTTCTTGTCTTTAAAAAATTTTTCAGCAAAAAAAGCACCAATGGGTTGCGAGATCAACGGCGTAATTGCGGCAATTCCTGCAAGACCAAAACGTTGCTTAATACGTATCATCCTTCTTGTTCCTTTTGTAAATATTTTTTTATGGATATTTCTTTTATCGCGGTAATTATCCATCCACCTTAAAATGGCTGCGCTTAAATTGGTAAAAATTACATTGCCGGTTATGCCACCCGCACAGGCCACTAAAATAACTTTAATAAAATTATATTTAAATACTACAACAGCTGTTGGCATACCCAGCTTAACGAAAAAGAAAGTACAGGTAAGAAAAACGGAAAATATTTTTAAGAATTCGTTCAAGTTTTCGTCAAATTAACGCATAGAAGGGTTGTAAAGCAAATTTATTCTTACCAATAAATGTTATTTTAAAGTAGCCAAACTATTAAGATATAGCTTGTCGTTATTGAATAAAATGCTTAGATTTGCCCCCCAGCTAACAACACTAAAATTTACTTATGTCAACACACACAGTAAATGCAACACAAGCACACGATAGTATGTTTGATGCTGTATTGGCCCGTTTAGATGTGGCCGCCAAATTAATGAACCTTAGTGATGAGGTTTTACAAGTACTCAGAAATCCAAGCAAACAAGTTAAAGTAAGTCTGCCCATTATGATGGACAACGGTAAGATCCAGGTTTTTGAAGGATACCGTACCATCCACAGCACTCACTTAGGCCCAAGTAAAGGCGGAATTCGCTATGCTATGGATGTTAATGCTGATGAAGTTATGGCTTTAGCTGCATGGATGAGCTTTAAATGTGCCGTAGCTAACTTACCTTATGGTGGAGCAAAAGGCGGTATTAAATGCGAACCACGTAACATGAGTGTTGGTGAGTTAGAGCGCTTAAGTCGCGCCTACGCCGTTTCTATGAAAGATGTATTTGGTGTTAACAGGGATATTCCTGCGCCGGATATGGGTACAAGCGGAAGAGAAATGGCCTGGATATTAGATGAATTCAACAAAATAAATGGAGAAGACAGTCCTGGTGTAATTACCGGAAAACCAATTGCAATAGGCGGTTCGTTAGGTCGTGATGCTGCAACAGGTAGGGGTGTTATGGTTAATACTTTAGCAGCTCTTAAAAAAATGGGTCTAAAACCCAACGAAGTTACTGCAGTAGTGCAAGGATTTGGAAATGTAGGCTCGCATGCCGCGCGTTTACTTTTTGAAAAAGGGATTAAAATTGTTGGTATTGGTGATCATACAGCTTCATTTTATAACGAAAATGGTATTAATATTTTAGCTGCCATTGATTTTGCCGCAAAAAATAACCGCGTTTTAAAAGGATTTGACGGTGCTACCGAAATTAAAGCGGAAGAGCTACTTACAAGCAAATGTGATGTTTTGGTGCCTGCGGCTTTACAAAATGTAATTACTGAGGATAATGCAGGAAAGATCCAGGCTAAATTAATAGTAGAAGGTGCTAACGGACCAACTACTCCTGAGGCTGATCCGATCCTTATAGAGAAAAAAATAATTTGTGTTCCTGATATTTTAGCAAATAGCGGTGGGGTAACTGTAAGTTATTTTGAGTGGGTTCAAAATAAAGCTGGCTATTACTGGACAGAGGAAGAGGTTAATACGAAGCACGATCACAAAATGGAGATCGCTTTTGAAGCCGTTTGGAACAATGCCACCCAATTTAAAACGGGTATGAGAATTGCGGCTTATATTACAGCATTACAAAAAATAGAACAAGGCGTTAAGCTTAAAGGAGCCTATTAATTGTTAATTAATTGATAATAAAACACTTAGGCTTTAATAAATAATAAGTCTGAGTGTTTTTTTTGTTTAAAATAATTTATAGATTTGTTATAATAGATTTAACAATTTCGAAACTTGGTAGCAGTATTAATCATATTAGCGTATTTGATCGGTTCAATTCCCACAGCGGTTTGGATAGGTAAGGCTTTTTATAATATTGATGTGCGTGAATTCGGTAGCGGAAACGCCGGAGCCACTAATACTTTTAGGGTTTTAGGCCAAAAAGCTGGTATTCCTGTATTAATTATCGATATTTTAAAAGGAAGCCTGGCCGTTCTATTAGCTTCCCTTAGTCCTTATGTTTTTGAAAGCGACGAATTTGTTAACCTTCAATTGTCATTGGGCATTGCAGCATTGGTTGGACATATCTTCCCGGTATTTGCAGGTTTTAGGGGAGGAAAAGGGGTTGCTACCATTTTAGGAATTGTAATGTGCATTTTACCATTATCTTGTAGCGTTGCATTATTGATCTTTTTGATCGTATTATTTGCCTCCCGTATGGTTTCTTTATCTTCTATGATGGCCGGAGCGGCTTTCCCTTTTATTCTTCACTTTATTTTCGGGAACACAAACCCTATCCTAACTACTTTTTCAATTGTGGTTGCTTTATTGTTGATCGTAACGCACCGTAAAAATATTATTCGCATTGTAAATAAACAGGAATCAAAAATAAAATTCGTAAGCAAAAAAATTTCCGTTTAATGCTATTCACTTCTAAATATTATTACTTGTTCCTCTATTAATAGGGCTGTAATTTTATTTACATATAATTTTTATTATAAACCGGCCCGCAAGCCGGTTTTTTTATTTCCCATAAATTAAAAACAAAAAACACATGAGACCAACACAACAAATTTACAGCAACTACACACCAGAAGATTTTTTGGTTTGGAAAACATTATTTAACCGACAGTTAAAAAATTTAGAGAACAAAGTTTCTTCTGAATTTATGTATTCACTGGAGAGAATAGAATTTCATGCCGATGCAATTCCAGATTTTATACAGGTAAATAAAAAACTAAAATACCTTACCGGTTGGGAATTAATTACTGTACCCAACATAAGTGAAGTAGATGTTTTTTTTAAATACCTCTCTCAAAAAAAATTTACATCTACCTGTTGGTTGCGTACCATGCAGCAATTAGATTATTTGGAAGAACCGGATATGTTTCATGATGTATTTGGCCATACGCCTTTACTCAGTAATAAAAGTTACTCAGTTTTTTTTGAAGCAATGGGTAAACTGGCGGTTAAATATATTCATCAGAAAGAGATTATTTTAAAACTCCAGCGTTTATATTGGTTCACTATTGAGTTTGGGTTAATTAAAGAAGATAATAAACTAAAAGTTTTTGGTGCAGGAATTATTTCTTCGAAAGAAGAAACAGAAAACGCAATCGGTAACAGATCTTTTAAAAGTGATTTTGATATTGACAAGATAATGAAACATGATTTTAGAACAGATATTTTGCAGAACGAATATTATGTAATTGATTCGTTTGAACAATTAGCTCTTTGCCTTAAACAATTTGAGTCAGCTTGTGTGAAAGAAGAAGTATTACTGTAACATAGCTGGATCTGCAAAACGACGGTCGTACAAAAATTCTTTGTCAGTTAAAGTGAGTAAAAAAGAAAGGAGCTCTTTTTTTTGTTGCGCACTCAGGCTGCCTATCCTACTTACAAGCGTATCTGCTTTTTCACTGTGGTTTGCAGTATTAGAGTAGTGCTCAATAACATCTTTTAATTTTTTAAAACGCCCATCATGCATGTAAGGGTAAGTCATTTCTATATTCCGTAAGCCCGGTACTTTAAATAATTGATAATCTTTTTCGATTTCAGTTAAGCGTCCTCTTCCAAAATCATTTAAAGAGGAATCCATCTTTATACCATTGTTCCTATAACTATTATCAGTAAACAGCGGTTCTTTATGGCAACTTGCGCATTTAGTCCTGAACAGTTGTAAACCATTTTTTTCTGCTAAAGAAAAAGTATCCTTCTTCTGCATGTATTTATCGTACCTTGAATTAGCAGTGATCATCAAGCCCGTAAATTGTGCGAGGGCTTTTAATATTCTTTCAGAATTGATCAACGTATCTTTATACGCCTTTTTAAATAGTTTTACGTATTCTTTGTTTGCCTGCAATTTTAAAATAACGTTGGCAAGGCTCTCATCCATTTCTATCGGGCTCGTAATTGGATTAATGGGCTGCATTTCAAAACTGGTTACGCCGCCATCCCACATATAAGCGTCTTTCCAGATAAGATTTTGCAAGGCCGGCACATTGCGCGTCCCGATCTTTGCATAAATACCATGACTGAGTTTATGATCTATGTGAGCAAAGGCAGCTATACGCTGATGACAGCTTGCGCAGCTTACGCTGTGATCTTTTGAAAGCAAGTTGTCGTAAAATAATTTGCGACCTAAAACAAAAATATCCGGACTTAATTTATTTTTTTTAAAATTATAATTTGGTTTTGGAAAACCTTTAGGGATCTTTAGCTTAACATCTTTTTTTGAGATCTTAAAATAAGGATTCTCAATTACAAAACTATTGCACAATGCAAATACAGCAATTAAAATAAAAAGAGTATAAACTATTTTATTTTTCATCTGATATTAGTTCAAACATGTCTTTGTAATTATCAGCAATTACCGTGGCGTTCTTAAGATCTGTTACTGATGATAATTTGGAAAAATCAATGGCACTTGGTGTTTTTAATATTTCCAACACATTTACTTTAATTTTTATTTCTTTTGTGATGCTTTCACTTTTGCTAAGATCAAAAGAAATTTTTCGAATACAATTTGTTGGTTGTTTATAACCGCCAATATGATATTCAAAAAAATGACCGGGCGATAGAGAAGTAGCTGCTTGTCCCTCTAATTTTAAAAAAATGTAACCCGTATTCCAGGCCCAGTACATAGCGTTTACCGGATCTAAAGCACCCGACTGCGCGCCGCTGCAGTTATGTAAACTATCTACGCCAATTATAAAATCCATACTTGTATAATTTCCTTCAGGGATCTTTGCCAGTAAAATTTTTTTTGTCTCTTCTTCATCTTCGTTTATTAAGAACGAGCCTCCAATTGTAACATCTTTTCCTGCACTGTTCTTAAAATGAAAATTGCTGACGTAATATTTAAATTTACTAATGGTAAATGTTTGTCCAAGTGCATTTTTATAATTGGCAGAATCTAACTTTAAAATTTCGTTGCCAACAAAATGTTCAAATGAGATACTTACCGGAGAGCCGTTATTTTTTTTACTCTTTAAGTCGCCTGTAAAAGACATGGCAACCCAAAGGATTGCCACGCAGATACTAATATGTAATGTTGTTTTCAAGAAACCAAATTAAGTCATTTTTAATTTGACTTAATAATTTTTTGTGTTGTTTTTTGGTTATCCGACTCTAATATCAAAAAATAGATACCATTAGAAAGTTCGGTCATGTCTAAAGAATAAGCAATACTTGGTTGTAAATATTCGATCGTTCTTACAGTTTTACCTTTACTATCTACTAATTTACCTTTTACGTTATTCTTGCTTTCTACATCCATATAAATAAATAAATAATCCTGAGTTGGATTTGGCATTACTGTGAATTTAATTGGCAGTTTTTGTAATTCATTAATACCAGTGGTTGGATTATATATTGTTGTAGCTTCACTAATAGTCACATGGCTGCCACCCGGACCGGTGTTACCAGCTTGAACAGTTCCGTAATAAGTTGGCCCAAGTACAAAAGGATAAACAGGATAACCTGTGGCATCTATCGTTACAAAATACGCGTAGGTTCCTGCAGGATATTCGGGTGTGATACAAAAACGGCCGTTATGAAAATCAAGATCGCCTGAGCCTGCAACATAAACATAATCTTCTAACATATTTCCTAAAGGATAGGTTGCATTTACCGGAGGCCCGCCATTACGTGTTGTTGGCGTAGTTGGCAATGCTGCAGCAGATGCTGAATTGGCACCAAGCAAAACGGAACCTGTACTAGCCGCTAAAACAAAACTTGGTGTCATTCTTTTTATCGGACCTGTTCCGTTTGTATTTGTATATGCATAAGCGCCATAAACCGGGAAGCCATCAAAAGCGTAACCAATAATTGGTGAGTGAACAGTTGTAAGTGTTGAATTATATAAACAACTTGGATTTACGTGATTATGATAAGCGCCACCCGGAGCAGGATGCCCCAAACAATTATCAAAACTTACGCCTTCATACACTAATGCGTTACGATTAAAGCCAGTTGTTGTGGCACCATTAGTAAAGGCGCTACCATTCCAGTATTGTCCGTCTTTTGGATTAAAGATGGCAACACCATTGCTCCAAAGTCCGGTATTACCTAATGCTGTATAAATTGGTGTTGAGGTATTTTGCACAGGCGATAAAGTAAATTTGCAAACAAAATTTTGGTTGGTTGGCGTATTTGGATTTGCTGCCCAGGGACCAATATTATAGCCAGGAATACAGGAAGCACTTACATATACTTGCGTGGCTGAATACTGAACTGTTTGCACATTAGACGGTAAATTATTATAACCGGTTGCGTTAGTTGTATTAATGACCCATGAGGTTATTAACGGACTTAATTGTGCTTGTGCATTTATTACAAATGCGCTAATGGAAAGGGATAAAACTATTTTTTTCATAAGAGTGGGTTTCTTGCTTTTATTATTAGATGCTGTTTGATTTTAAAACTTGCGGTTAATATATGATTTATTTTGGTGGCCCGCCATGAGGGGCAAAAAGATGTGTGAGGTCCTGCACCATGGCGTTAAAATCCTCAAGCTGCTTGTCTTTACAAATAGCTTTTATTTTTTGAAAGTGGTCAAAATTTAAATTATCCAATGCTTTTTGATTTTGCGAAATAGTTAAGATAATAGAATCTGCTTTTACTGTATTAATAGTATTATTGGTTAATAAGGAGTAAAGTTCATCATGCAGTTGTCTCGAATTTTTATTTAGCTGTTGCATCTTGCTACGGTGGTCTGTAATAATTAATTCATATTGTTTTTGTTGTTCCGCATCAAAATGCAAACGTTCAATAATTATTTTTTTTGGTCCTTCGCCGCGGGGAGGACGATCAGGGTGTTGCGGACCTTGCTTAAAGAACATGAGCGCCAGGGTTGCCAGGTTAATTAGCAGCAAGCCAATAACTGCAATAGTTAACAGTTTTGTTTTGTTCATGGCGGTTAGTTATAATTAATGGTATTATCGTTTAATAAATGGTAATGTTGTGCTAATATTTGCAATTCAGAATTGTTTTTAGAAGCGCTTGTCCTAAAAACAAAAACGTTTAAAAGAATAAGTGCCAAAAAAGATGCCGCCGCGGCCCAAACTAATTTTGAAGGCGCAACTTCAACTTTTGCACTTAAACGATTAAGTATCTTTGAATAGAGATAAGGATTTACTTCAGCCGGCTTCAGGCCATTAAGACTATTTTCGGTATCCTGTATCCATTTTTCTTTAGCGTTCATATATAGTTAGATGTTTATTGTTTTAAAAACTTGCGGTCATTTTTCATTTTTTTCGTAATAATCCCCTAAAATTTTCTGGAGACTCTGTTTTGCCCTAAAAAGCAGCGATTCTACAGATGGAACCGAGACCTTCATTACCGCGGCTATCTCGGCATAACTTAGTTCCTCAAGCTTGCTTAAAATAAAAGCTGTTTTTTGGTTCTCGGAGAGTTTATCAATAGCTGCAAATAAAACAGCAGCCCGCTCCTTATTTTCTAGTTGCACGCCCGGGTGCTCAAAATGAAGCGCTTCAATTTTTACTTCCCCTTTTTCATTCGAAAAGATGTTTTGAAAAAAAGCAAATCTCTTTTTGCGGCTCTTGGTTCTTATAAATTCTAAAGATCTAGTTACGGCAATACGATAGATCCACGTTGAAATTTTTGAATCACCTTTAAATTGATGAAGTGAATTATGAATGGCAATAAAAACTTCTTGTGTTACATCTTCTGCATCCTCAACATTTTGTAAATACTTTAAGCAAAGATTATAAACCATTGCAGAATGCTTTTCATATAATGCTTTAAATTCCGGATCGTTGGGCATGTATGCCTTAAATTATTTAATTACAATGCCATAAGTAACAAACGAAACGCTGGCGTGACTATTATTATTTATGATCGCTTGTATCAACGGACTATTTGCCGATCTAACAGCGGCCCAGTCTACAACAAAATTAGCACCCGGCCCGCCTTTTGTTTCGGCCTGCTCTACAACAAATTCTATAGAGCTCATGGGTTTAACCAATATGGTAGACTTAGTATATTCTTTTAATAACTCACCCTGCGAACCATAATAATTTACGCCCGTAACATAAATGCTATCTTTAAAACTAATATTGCGAACACTTAAAGTAGCAGATAATTGTTGTGTTTTAGACCCATCCATTAAATAAATATTAGAATAAATTGGAACGTAAACAGCTTGTTTAATGGTGAAAAGACTATCTTCTATTTTAGCATAATTATATACAGGGCTGGGAAGGTGTACTTTTTCATTTGTTTCCGACTTACATCCTGCAAAAAATAATAACAAGCCAGTGATAGCAAGAGTAAATTGTGATTTTCTCATGATCTTTAATTTAAATTTCTTCAGCATTTTTAAAGATACTAATTTTTGGTTTAAGTAAAAATAAGAAATATAACCACATAGCCTCATAGTTCTTTTATTGACCAAGGCCCTCAGCCTATGTTTCTATGTGGTTAAAATTTTAAGCTATTATAGTTCTAAATGTCAAATTTATTCTTGGAGAAAATAATTTTGTTGTTGGGGGCAAGCGATGTACCCAATTGGTTTGCGTGGCATCCTTCATTAACAACAAACTTCCATGTTCCAAAATCACCGCAACGGTTTCTTTTGTTCGTTTATGTTTAAAGGCAAATTTCCGTTCAGCGCCAAAACTTAATGAACCTATTGTGCCGTTCTTTTCCAGCGCTTTTTCATCATCGCTGTGCCATGCCATTCCTTCGTTACCATTGTGATATAAATTCAACAAACAGGAGTTAAAAGTGGCGCCGCTTATTTTTTCGGTTAACTGTTTTAATTCCAAAAGTTCTTTGGTCCATGGCAAAGCCTGCTTAGTTGTGTTAGAGTAGGTGTAAGGAAAATTTTTATCGGCATACCATGCTACTTTTCTTGGCGTAATAATGTGTTTGCCATAAATGACCGCTTCATCATTTTTCCATTCAATAGCAGTTAATAATGTTTCGTAATAATTATTTGCTTTTAGGTGATCCAGTATTTTTCCAAAATAATTTACCGTACCATCAAAGGGCAATAAATTTTCGGTGGGATCTGCTTCAAATAAATTCACAAACAAAATTACATTTTTTATATGTAATTACTTTTTACTGAACGCTAATTTTTTTGCTTTTAAAGCAGCACGTAATTTTGGTAAAGAACCTGGGCCTATGCCATGAAGTTCTAAAATTTCTTTTTCTGAATAAGTGGAAAGTTGTTTGACTGTTTTTATGCCTGCGTTTTCAAGTGCACGTCTTGCAGGTGCAGCGAGTAAAGAAAGAAAACCGTTCTCAGGTTTTCTTTTTTCTTCGCAAATAGGGCAGGTAGGACAATCAGTACTTTTATAATACTGATGTCCTTTGCTACAGGTCTTTAATACTTTCTTGGTTGTCATTAATTATTCTCGGTGTATTTTTTAAAATTGTCAAGTATGGCTTGCCAACCGGCTTTTTGCATCTCAACAGGGTTCATACTTTCAGGATCAAAAATTTCTACCACTTTTGTTTCGTTACCATTCCCCGAAAAACTAATTTTTACTTTTCTACCATCTTCTAAAGTGTATTCCATCAATTTGTTTTGTTGAACCACTGTGTAAACACCACCAAAATCAAAACTAAAGCTGCCGTCTTTTGCAGCCATGGTTGTTTTAAATTTACCATCCACGCGAAGATCGTTCTCTGCCGCCGGACAATGCCAATCATCTGAAGCCTGGCACCATTGTGTAACGTGCTGTGGTTCGCTCCAGTATTTCCAAACTTTTTCTACCGGTGCTTTAACGGTTGTTTCAACTGTTATTGTTTCCATTGTTTTGATATGTTTTAATACAAATTTAATAGGTCCTTTTTAAAAAGCAAGGGCGAAAACGAAAATTTAAGAGCTTGTTTGCAAAAGCCTGACAACATGGGGAAAATGTTAACCAGTTATTTGTACTAACCTACCGGATATACAAAAATGGTTAAAAAATCTTTCCTTTTGCATCCGCTATACGTATATATAAATAGAAACAACAACCTAAATAAATTAATATATGGAAACAACAGAAAATGTGAGAAGGATTCCAAGGAGAATAGTTCTCGTTAGTGCAATAATGTTAGTAACAATTTCAACTACAGCAAGCACACTTAGTATCGCATCTAATCCAATGAAGGAAAATATGTTCGTGTTCTATTTAACAGCGGTTTTTTTCTTTGCTTTATTTTTACTCTATGTACTGGTTTCGCGTTTGCCAAAAAATAATCAAGGCTTAGAAGAAGACCTTAAAGCAATACAGGTAAGAAGAAAACATCACCATTACAGGAAAGTAATTAGAAAGACTTCATAATGTGAAGATCAGATCTCTACTTCTATCATAGGTGCTTTTGTGCCGGCCGGCCCAAATATTAAATTGGCAATGGCGCCTTTCATAAATGATGTTTGTTCTAATAAAGGTTTTACGGTTTTAAATAAAACCTCTGCATTCGGGCCATACATAAAAAGCGTGGCATCTGTATCGTCCATCGACACTTCGTGCCCGTCATAATCACCCACTTTATTATCTGCAATTATTTTTGTGAGACGAATTTCCAGCTCATGCAAAATGTCAAGGTCCTCGTGCGGGTAATGAAAACTAATAATAACGGCATGCTCTTTACCATATTTACTTGCATAGCCTTCTGAAATATTTTCGAACAGTTCCATTTTGTTTAAATTCAGAATTAAATGTAAAACTATTTTTTATCAAAAAAAGTGAAATATACTTTACCAAGGGCAGATGTATTATCATACAATGTCATGGCGTTTTTAATATTTTCTTTTACTAATTTGATATTGTTAAATTTGGCATGGTGATTATAAAGGGTCTCGCTATAATATAGTGTCCAGAAAGGTTTAAAGTTTTTGAAATCAAAATTATCGAGATCCAGCCAAAAAAACAAAAAGTCGCTTTTTTGCATAATGCTTTTGATGTTTTTGCTTTTGATGTCAATTTTATTATTTATGACAGTTTCTACAAAGAAAAGTTCTTCTTGAATAGTTGGAAATATGGGATTAGAAATAACTTCTTCAACGGTTTTAAAAAAGATTCCTTTGTAATCTGAAAATTTAATGTATTTATTTTCTAGGCCAATTTGAAACAAAGTTAAATTAAATCTTTTGTTTAGGCCATTAATAATTATTTCTTTAATATTCTCTGAATATTTTTTCTTCAAGAGTGGTTGTAATGAGATTAAAATATGTATATAATTTTCGTGAGAAAAATTATTTACAATTCTATTTTCATAATGTGATAATGGAACTTTATAAGAAGGGTTTATTTCCCTTAAAAGTTCTCCTAAATACATAATAAAATTAGAGTTTCCAATTGAACTATGGTCAATAAGAAAATCAAGCGCTTGATTTAAGGTTGATTCTTTAAAAATAGAACCAAACATTTTTTGATTTTTAATAAAGACATTTAGCGAAGTGTTTATCCCGTCTATGTTTGCACTTACAAAATAAATCCCTTTTGAATAGTTTGTTCTTGTATAAATTTTTGTAAATAATGAGTGTACTATTAAATCGGCTGTGTCAATCTCAAGGCGCATGTGTGAAAGAACTTGTAAATAGTTATTAATGAGATTAGAGAGCAAAACCCCATATCCTGGCTCTTTACTTAAATCATTACCAGTAATAAAAGAATTAGCACATTTTATAATATTTAAAAAGTCCGTTTTAAGTAAATCCCTTTCATAAGTATTAATATTAAATTCAAATACCTTATGTGTCTCTATTATTTCTGAAATTTCTTGATTATCAAGATGATGAATAGCAATTAAAAAATCGGATCTACGTAACAAAACCTTCCCAGATTGATGGTACTTAAGAAATTGTCTAAAAGCTCTTTTATAGAAAAGTTTATATTCCTCAAAGTCTTCACCGAACAAGTGGTTATAATTGATGAAGTTCCATACTTGATATACTTTATTTGAAAAGGTAGAGTAACTAGCGGTTGAAAATGCATCTCCGCTACTTTGTTTCGTTGTTTCAAGGTCAACATATTTAAAATCTAGACCAATAAAATCTCTTATTAAAAATTGCACAGCATCACGATCTTCCTTTGGCAAGGAATAATAAATTTCGTTTAGGTCAATTTTATTTATATCATTATATATAATCTGAAATAATTCTTTATTAGACTCTTTTCCCCAACGAAAAGCGTGTTTTAATTTTACAATGTTATATTTACATATATAATATTTTAAATATTTTCCATTTTGCCAAGAAATTGAACTAGCTTTATTCAAAAAAGAGTACGCCTGTAAATGGTTAAAGGTTTTGTAAGATAAAAATGCGGCACAAATTAACTCATCTACATTTGAAGTTTCTTTGTATGAATTGATCTTTTTTTCAACTTCGACAAATTCCCCGGTATAATAGGAATCGACTTCACCCGGTTTAAATAAAGTGGAATTAAATAAATTAAGAGTTTTGGTATTGTTTGAAATGCTTTCATACGTTAAAAAATAAATACCACTTGTAAGTGTTTTTTCCCAAATATGTATTAGTGTTTGTTTTTCACCAGCAGAAAAGGTGGTGTTAAAGTATTGTTCAATAACTTTTATTTTTTCCGATGTGTCTGACGCAGCACTCCATTGATCTTGAATATCATTAATAAATTTTTTAAATTCTGGAATACCATATATAATTAGACAATGTGAATTTTGGTAATCGGTACTTGACCTTATCCCAATAGACTCTAGTATTCCAACAATTTTGCTAGGTAGAAAAACATGCATATCAGAATATCTTAAAAAACCTTTTTCAAGTTTTTGTAAAAAATCCAAATTCTCAGTTTCTATTTTAAAAGAATTGAAATTAACGATATAATCCAAAAAACGAAATAATTTCTTACCACCATCATGTGATAGGCCACAACTAATCTGAGGAATGGACTTATTGTAATTTAGTAAATTAATACCAAAGCTCTTCAGATAATCTTTTTGAACTGCTAACGCATTTTCATCTTCATTTAATTCAAGTAAATATGCTGGTTGAATATTTTCGCGTAGTTTATTTATAACATTTTGCGTTATAAATTTAATATTCCAATCACTATAAGAAAAACCAATAAACAATATCAATTTTGTTGCAAATAAAGATCGAATGTAGCTTTCAATTAAAGGAAAATTATGACTGTAATTTAAATAGTCATTTTCTTTTAAAACAATGTTCCCAATTCCCAAATCCCCATGCATTTTTATGATATAATTATTGCTGCTTACATAGGGTAAATCGGAGTCACGGCTAATCACTTGATAAGGAAGACTGTTTTGTTGAACATATTGCTCAAGCAAATCATCATAATTGGTTGTAATAACATGTAAAGGTTTTAGCTCAAAAATTAGTTTATGTATTTCATTAAATTTGGCTTTTTTATATTTAAGAGCGGATCTTACTTTAGTTATGTATTCATTTTCACCTCTTTGACGATAATATAATTGTGGAATTTTTAAAAAATCTTTTTCGTCACCTATATTTAAATCGTCTTTTAATATATCAATTAGGGTATCCCATTTTGGAATCCCAGAATTTAAAGAAACTCCTGCTCCTACAAAAACTACCAGTTTATTTTGATTCTTTGCCTCAATAATTTTTTTTATCGAAGCATGAAAATTCTTATCCATAACCTATTTATTATAAAGTTAAATAAAATGACCTTATAACATTGAAATTTTTGGAAGAGAGCTAAATAATGATAATAAGGTAAAAAAGTTTAATTTTTCCACTGACCCCCTCTTTTTCAACAAAAATTTTCAAAAAGTTGATATTTTTTGGTTTGACCCCCTGTTTTTTGACTACATTTGTAAAAATTTTGATAAAAAACCTATTTAACCCCCTATAAAATGACCACAAGACGAATTTTAGCACTCCAGGACGTTGTAAACCGCGTGCCTGTTGCCCTTGAGAAATCAGACAAAAAAGTTTCAGAATACTACGGCTCTGATGTATTTGGTATGGATGCCATGCGTGAATTCCTTTCGGAAGAAGCCTTTGACAGTATTCAAAATTCTATGCACCAGGGTACTATTGTAGAACGCAAAATGGCCGACCAGGTTGCCGCCTGCATGAAAGCCTGGGCGCAAAGCAAAGGTGTTACACATTTCACACACTGGTTCCAGCCACTATCTGGCGCTACTGCCGAAAAACATGACGGATTTTTTGAGCCCATTGCCGGTGGCCGCGCCATTGAGCGTTTTAGCGGTAACGCATTAGTGCAACAAGAACCCGATGCTTCTTCTTTTCCAAATGGTGGTATTCGTAATACTTTTGAAGCCCGTGGTTATACAGCATGGGATCCAACATCGCCTGCATTTATCTGGGGACAAACTTTATGCATTCCTACAATTTTTATTTCTTACACTGGTGAGTCATTAGATTTTAAAACACCTTTATTAAAATCGCTTCACGCAATTGATAAAGCGGCAACAGATGTTTGTCAGTATTTTGATAAGAACGTAACTAAAGTTATTGCCACATTAGGTTGGGAGCAGGAATATTTTTTAATTGATTCGGCTTTATATAATATCCGTTACGATCTTCAACAAACAGGTCGTACGTTGTTTGGTCATGCTCCGGCAAAGGGCCAACAGTTAGAAGATCATTACTGGGGTTCTATCCCGGAAAGAGTTGCAGCTTACATGCGCGATTTTGAATACGAATCTCATTTATTAGGAATTCCTGTTCGTACCCGTCATAACGAAGTAGCCCCTGCACAATTTGAGTGCGCTCCGGTTTTTGAAGAAACCAATTTAGCGGTAGATCATAATTTATTATTAATGGATGTGATGGAAAAAGTAGCTATCCGCCATAACTTCCGCGTTCTATTACACGAAAAACCTTACGCCGGTGTTAACGGTAGTGGTAAACATAATAACTGGAGCTTAGCAACCGATGGTGGAAAAAATTTATTGTCACCGGGCAAAACGCCAAAAACCAATTTACAGTTCTTAACTTTTTTCGTGAACACTGTAATGGCAGTTTACGAACACGCCGATCTTTTGCGTGCTTCAATTGCTTCTGCAAATAACGATCACCGCCTTGGCGCCAACGAAGCGCCACCTGCTATCATGTCGGTTTTTTTAGGACAACAATTATCTAATGTATTGGATGATCTTGAAAAAGCAGTTCACAGTGGCAAGATGAGTCCGGAGGAAAAAACAAAATTAAAAATGAACATTGGTCGTATTCCTGATATCTTATTAGATAATACAGACCGTAACCGTACGTCGCCATTTGCTTTTACAGGAAATAAATTTGAATTCCGTGCGGTTGGTTCTTCTGCCAATTGCGGTGGACCAATGACTGTTTTAAACGCGATAGTTGCAGAACAATTGGTTGCCTTTAAAAAAGAAGTTGATTCATTAATTGATAAAAAAGTAGAGAAGGACGAAGCCATCTTCCAGGTATTAAAAAAATATATCATTGCCAGCAAACGTATTCGTTTTGAAGGAAATGGTTATGGTGATGAGTGGAAAGCAGAAGCGAAGAAGCGTGGTTTGGCAAACATTGCTACAACGCCGGGAGCGTTAGACGCCATGATCTCTAAAAAATCGTTAAACATGTTTGAGTCGCAGGGCATTTTAAATCACCGTGAACAAGAAGCCCGTTACGAGATCGCTTTGGAAACGTACACTAAAAAAATTCAGATCGAATCGCGTATCATGGCAGATATGGTAAACAACCAGATCATTCCTGCTGCTTTAAATTATCAAAAAACGTTGATCGAAAACGCGAAAGGCTTAAAAGATATTTTAGGAGCTGCAGAATTTAAAAAAGCTGCCGATACACAAATTGAATTGATAAAAGAGATCAGTGAGCATGTTACTATTATTAAAAAAGCCGCTGATGATATGACCGAAGCACGTAAAAACGCAAACAATTTAGACAGCGCCAAAAAACAAGCACATGCGTATTGCGAAAAAGTAAAACCATTTTTTGAAACTATTCGTTACAATGTGGATAAGTTGGAGAACATTGTGGATGATGCAACATGGCCGCTACCGAAGTATAGAGAGATGCTTTATTTACGTTAAGTGTTGACACTAATTGCACTAATTAAGATCCCTCTTTTTTAAAGAGGGATCTTTTTGTTTAGGCACACAGTATCTCCCTCTGGAGGGAGTACCAGAAGGGTGAGGGAGGGAATAACACAATACTATAATTCATAGCCACTATCTTTTATTTTCTTTTTTAATTTCGTCTCATTTTGGCGTAAGCACACAAAGTGTCCTCCTCACGGAGGGGGTGGCGCGAAAGCGACGGGGGAGGATTTTTCGGTTTGGCAAAGTGAATGCTCAGGAACCGCAAAGCTATGGCCGTAAAAGCTGTTTGCGTAAGCACACAATGTGAGCCGGCCCCTTAAAATTTTTCGTTAAAAATCTTTTTTCTTCAAAATGCGTTGGGCATATGCGAAGATGATTTTGGCTGTTCGCGAAGCGCTTAAATCATCGGCTTGAAGAAAATTAGATTTTAGAAAAATTTTAAGAAAGCCTTGATTTTTTGGTTACTTTTTGATCAAGCAAAAAGTGACGGCAGAAATAAAAGTTCAGAATGATTTAGTGTTTTATTTTTTGGTTGCCAACACAACATCTCGTTCAATCCCCCTAACCCCCTTTTCCAAGGGGGAATGAGCTACTAAAACAAAAAGAAAAAATAAGCAGCAGCCCATCTCGGTAAGATCTCCCTGGCGTAGCCAATTATTTCTCCCGTTTGATTTTGTACAGTGCCATCAGGTAATATTTTACCGATCAATTTCTTTTCTGCGTCATAAATATTATTGTCTTCTTTAATAGTGCCAACTACTTTATGCGCTTCGTTCTCAATATGACCGTCAGGAGCAATAAAACCAATTATAATGGAATTTTTACCAAGCACGGTACCATCGGTCTTAAATTTCCCAATTACTTTATTGGCTTCATCCAAAACAGTACCGTCTTTTTTAATAGTACCTATAAATACATTATCTGGCCCTTGCACCGCTTGCGCGTTAGATATAAAAGCTGCAATTGTAAATGTGGCAATAAGAATTATTTTGTTTAGCATAACATCTGTTTTTAGTATAACAATTAATTACGATAAAAGTTCAGTACTTATTATGACTTGTCTTTTTTAATCAGTTTTTCAAGGCTTTTGCTAATGTATTTTTCTGAAGGCATTAAGGTTGTTTGAATACGTTTAGCGTAAAAAATACTATCGGTAATGCTTTTGTTCTTTTCTTCAATAATGTCTTTTTGGTGCTGGATCTCGGCATTACTTAATTCCAGTAAACGGTTGGCTTTTTGTTTGGTGATGAAAGCCCTGAATAAAACAATGGCCAAAACAACTATTAATACAACTACAATTATTAAAACATTACGAAAATTATTTTGTTTTTCGATGACCTGGTTGGATAATTCTTTTTCTTTTTCGAGGGCGCTGATCTTTAATTCCTGTTTATCTTTTTCGTACATGGCTGACATTTCATTTACCTGTCGCGAATTTTCGGTATTAAGAAGTGTGTCTTTTAGCTGCGTGTATTTATCCAAATATTCATAAGCATTTGCAAGATCTTTTTTTCCGCGATAAGCAAGTGCTAATAATCTATAACATTCACTCATGTGAAATTTAAGATCAATTTCTTCGGCCTTAGCCAAACCCTGCAGTAGCATTTCTATGGATGGATCGTATCGACCTTTATCCAAATATAAATTACCTACGTTAATACAATTTACAATAATAATTTCATCGTTGCCCATTTCTTCTGCCATGGGTAAAGCTTTTTTATAATACTCAATGGCTTTGTCCTTATCGCCCATTTCGTCATAGATACTACCAATGTTACTTAATGCAGAAGCTACAAGCATTTTATTATCCATTTCTTCGGCGAGCTTTAGAAATTCAAAAGCGTATTCAAGCGCTTTTTTATTGTCGCCCATGTAAGAATAAATATTACTTAAATTTCCGATAGCATTTAAATAACCTTTTTTATCTCCCAACTCTTTATCAATTTTCATGGCCTTATTTACGTATTCTAAAGCCAGATCATATTTTTTCATAGACTCATATACCAATGCCAGATTGCCATAATCAGCCGCAAGCGCGTATTTATCTGTTAAGCCTTCGTCAATTTTAATTGCTTTAAAATAGTTTTCGGCGGCTTTAGAATAATTACCAAGGTCCATTAAGATAGTACCACGCGCATTACAGCTTTTTGCTTTTTGATGTGCATTGCCAAGTGAATCGGCGATCTTTTCCCATCTATCCAAATAAACTAAAAGCTCTTTTTGGCGACCGGTATATTTCATACCTGCTGTGAGCATTTCAAAACCTCTAAAAATTCCGTTAGCAAATTTAAGTTCATACGAGAGAGCAAGAGCTTCTCTGGCACAGGATAAAGTTCTTTCGGGATTAAAATTTTTATTGCGGCTTGCAATCTTTACTAAAAGCTTAACACGGTTAGTGTCTTTTGCCGCAGTTTTTAGAATAGTTTCAAGCGAATCGAGCGACTTAATAAATTGTTCATTATTTTGTTGCGAAAAAACCCGACAAAAAATGCCGCATAAAATAAAAGCAAAAATATAAAGCAAACGCTTAAGCATATAATGCAAGTTACGATTTTTTTGAGAACTTTTCGATACTCTTTTCTACATATTTTTCTGAAGGCAATAGCGCCATTTGAATACGCTTGGCATAACGAATAGAGTCTAAGATTTCCTTTTGTTTTTCTTCTATTATTTGTTTTTGAGAAAGGATCTCCTTATTAGTTTTTCTTTTTTGTAAATAACTTCTAAAAGCATAAGCTGCGAAAGCAATCACTAAAATTAAAATGCTGCAGACCGCCCATATTATGATCGTTTGCCTTTTACTTTCTGCTGCAGCAATGGCTTCTTTTTTTTCCTGTTCAAGTTTAGTAGCAGCTTCTTTTTTCTCAAACTCATAATTCATTTCTAGTCTTACCGACTTTTTTGTATTCTCTTCGTTAAAGATGCTATCGCGTGCGGAAATAAAATTTTTATAATGTATAAGCGAAAGTTCAGATCTATTTGTTTCCTCATATAACCGGCTTAAAGCAAGGTGCTGTAGTTTTATTAAATTCAGATCTCCAATAAGATTGGCATAGTACAACGATCTTTTAAGATTTTGTTCGGCTTTAGGATAGAGTTTTAAAGAAATGTAGAGCTCGCCCATGTAACCTAAACAGTTTGCTAAAACATTTACATCTCCCGATTCGTTTGCGAGCTTTAATGAGCGTGAAAAGAATTGCAACGATTTTGAGTAATATTTGTTAGAGGCAAGGCGATCGTTATTTTTTCTTTGTAATGAATCGCCAATGTATAAATAAATATTGCCAATATTCATATAGGTTGTACCAGCCAAAGCTACCGCACCTTTTTTTTCAATTAAAGCAAGGGAAGCTGTATAGCAATCCAGACTTTTTTGGAATTCATGCCTTTCAAAATGCAAAGCGCCAATATTATTTAAATTAGTGATCTGCATGCGTACACTATTTATTTCTAAAGCTATCTTGTATGCTTTGTTAAAGTTGGTAAGCGCTTTATCCCATTCGTGCTTTGTTAAATAAATATTGCCAATGTTTCCCAGGTCTCGCGCAATACCTTCTTTATTATTAAGAGCCTCTTCAATTTTTAAAGCTTTAAAATAATACTCCAAACCTTTTTCGAATTCACTTTGGCTGTGATAGATAAGGCCAATATTTCCAAGTGTTAATGCCATCTCCCGCTTATCGTTGTATTTTTCCTGTACAACCAGTTTTTTATGCATTTCTTCTAAGGCTTTTCCGTAATTGCCTACGCTCCAGAAATGTTGCGCTAAAAAATCATGCGCTTTTACTTTGCCGTATGCAAAATTTGTTTTTTCAGAAAGCTTAAGGCCAAGTTGGGCATACTTATAAACAGAATCGACCTGTATTCCAAAATACGCGTATGCAATGTTTAGAATAATTTTTGCCCTTACGGTGTCATGCAGGCCATGACTTAAACTTTTTTGTAAAGTATCAATGGTTATTGTTTGCGCTTTTATAAAAAAGCAGTTAAAAACTAAAATATAAAATAATAAATATTTAGTATTTGATTTCAGGTAACTTAGTTGTTAAAACGGTTTAAAATTTTACTGATGTATTTTTCAGAAGGAAGCAAAGCAGTTTGAATACGTTTAGCATAATGAATAGAGTCCAGGATCTCTTTTTGTTTTTCTTCTATGGTCTCTTTTTGCGATAAGATCTCTTCATTCGCCTTTCTTTTTTGTAAGTAACTTCTAAAAGCATAAACGGCAAAAGCAATCACTAAAATTAAAACACTACACACAGCCCATATGATGATCGTTTGCCTTTTACTTTCTGCTGCAGCAACGGCTTCCTTTTTTTCCTGTTCAAGTTTAGCAGCAGCTTCTTTTTTCTCGAACTCAAAATTCATTTCCAGGCGCACGGTCTTTTTTGTATTCTCTTCGTTAGAAATACTATCACGGGCAACAATAAACGCTTTGTAATGCTCAAGTGCCTCGGCGTGCCTTCCGGTTTGTTCATATACAATACTAAGATCTTCATGCGCATCTTTAATTATACTAAGCATGTTTTTATCCAATGCAAGATCGAGGCATTGCTTCGAATAATTTTCTGCCTCTTTGTAGTTTTTTTGTTTGCGGTAGATCAAACTTATGTTTCCAAGGGAGGCTGCGCGAATGTATGGGTCATCAATTTCTTTCCCAAACTCTAACGACTTTAGTAATTCTTCAAGGGCTTTAGAATCATCTCCAAGAAATAAATAGATCTGGCCAAGATTGTTGTATGTATAGGTCATGCCTTTCCTGTCATTGATCTCATTTCTTATTTTTAATGCTTTGAAATGATATTCAAGCGCACTTTTAGCTTCTTCTTTTGTTGAATAAATTAATCCTATATTGTTGTAACAATCTCCAATTTCTTTTTTATCACCCAGCTCTTCTTTAAGTTTTAAAGATTGCAAAAGATAATCTAATGCTTTTTTATTTTCGCCTAAGATATGGTAGGTTAATCCAATATTGTTGGTTGCTATGCTCAATCCTTTTTTATCGTCAAGGCTTTTCCATATTTTATACGATTTAAAATAACATTCTAAAACCTTTGGAAAGTTGCTTCGCAGATAATAGGCTTGCCCTAGGTAATCGGAGATATCGGCGATCTTTCTTTTCACACCTAGCTCTTCCCATATCTTTTCTGCGGCAGCGCAGCAATTATCCATTTCGGTATAATTACCCTGCGCCTGATAAACTTGTGCCAGATTTTGGTATGATGCGCACATACCCGCTTTATCTCCAAGGTCTTTCTTTAGTTGAATGGAAATTTGATTATTTTTTATTGCTTCTGAAAAATCGCCTGCCGCCAAATAAAAAAGTGCCATGCAATGGTGTGCCAAGGCTTTACCTTTTTTGTAAGAGATCTTTTCTGCCAGGATCCGGGCATTATTTGAATATTTAAAAACGCTATCGGGGTTTTGAAGAAAATAATTCTGCTTGGCAATTTCATTAAGTGTATTTACTTTATTTGTATCATCTTTTGCAATGAGCAAGGTTTGCTTCAGCGAATCAACAAACGGGTTTTGTGCGAATACTGCCCAGTAAGCCAAACATAAAATATATAATAGTAATTTACGCATTAAAACTTTTATATTTTTTTACCCCGGCAAGTTTATAAATTAAGGGTTTGTAAAAAGATATATTTCTATTTATACTGCTGGGCATGGTAAACCGGTTGATCGTTCACAAAATTGGAAATGATCTCGGCGCTCATCGAACGGTTCTTATTATGTTTAAGATAATGCGCGTAACCTTTTACGTTTTTCCACTTTTCTATTTTTAACTTTTCTTCGTTCTCTTTGCTTAATGCCAATAACTGGTAACCCAAGCCTGCTTCAATAGCACGCAACTCATCATCGTAATTAATTTTATTTTTTGCTTTGGTTGAGAGTTGTTTAAAATGCCAGGCTACAAAATCAAAAAAACCACCAGTTCTAAAGTCTTCTATCCTGCTCATTTGAATGGCAATTAAACCTATTTGAGAATTTAGCGACAGGTTTGTAATTAAAACACTATCAAGTGTTGTTTCTGAAAGATTACTGTAATAAATTTTATATATACGTTGTTTTGGCGCTTTAAAAATAGAAGCAAAGGTGGGTTTTATTGTTACAACCTTTTGCGACTTTTTAAATTTAATTTTAATATTCTGAAATTCTATTTTTGGAAAAAAACGCTGCACATAAGCAAATTTATTTTTTAAGTTAAAAGTAGAGTCGCCATTTGCAATTATTATTTTATTGGCTGTGTCTTTAAATTGCGGTAAAACAGAATCATTTACGTTTTTATAATAAATATTTTGCGAAAAACCGGTTTTTGCCAAAAAAAATAAAAGCAGTGCGAAAAAAGCAAGGTGTTTGTTCATACATCAAAAATATAAAAATAAATTCTACAATGACGCCCTGTTTTTGATTATATATGATAAATTTGTTAAGGTTTATATGCTTTATATTGTCCTCACAATAACGATCAGCGTTCTGCTTTTATTAGTTCTTAAAGCATTTCAAAAATATGGTGTTAATTCGCTCGTTGCTATTGTAATTAACTACATAACGGCGGGTCTTACCGGCATTTTGTTTCTAAATTCTACTATCAGTATTAAGGCCATTTTTAGTTCAGATTGGATCTATATTTGCATCCCTTTAGGTGTGCTGTTTATTTCTATATTTTATTTAATTGCCCAAACTACGCAAAAAATAAGCATTTCAACAGCTTCTGTAGCTAATAAAATGAGTGTTGTAATGCCTGTATTATTCTCGGTTATTTTTTTAAACCAGCAATTATCTATTCTTAAAATTGCTGGCATAGTATTGGCTTTGGTAGCAGTTTATCTTTCTACCTATTCGTCGTCTAAAAGGTCGGTTAATGCAGGTTTAATGTGGTTGCCAATTCTTGTATTTATTGGCAGCGGACTTATTGACATTACAATAAATGCCAGCAACGAATTTTACATAAAAAGTAAAGACGAGAGCGCGTTATTTTCCATCTGCACTTTTTTAACGGCCTTTGTTGTTGGCGTTTGCATTTTATTTTATAAAGTAAGCATTAAACGTTCTTTAAATTTTAAAGAAGTAATTGCTGCAAAAAATATAGTAGGAGGTATAGTACTTGGCGTACCAAACTACTTTAGTATTTATTTTATCTTTAAAGCACTCGATTCTAATGTTTTTCAAAGCGCGCAACTATTCCCGGTGTTAAATCTTTCTAACGTTGCGTTGTCGGCTTTTTTAGGTTGGTTGGTGTTTAAAGAAAAATTATCACCTTTAAATCTTGTAGGTATTGTTTTGGCCATTGTATCCATTTTATTGATCTCGTTTTAATGCTTTTTTCAGATTCATATTTTACAATAAAAGCGCCGCAACAAGCACTAATTAAAGAGCGGGGTTCAAAATTTTTGGCATTTATTTTTCCGGTAAGCAGCGAGGCAGAGATAAAAGAACAATTAATGCATTTAAAAAAGGAACATCCCACTGCAAATCATCATTGTTACGCCTGGCGTTTGGGTGCAGACAAAGCCGCGTTTAGGGCAAATGATGACGGTGAGCCCAATAATACTGCCGGAAAACCAATTTTAGGACAGATACAGGCAAACGACCTTAGCAATGTTTTGATAGTGGTAGTGCGTTATTTTGGCGGCACGCTTTTAGGTGTAAGCGGATTGATAAACGCTTATAAACAGGCTGCGGCAGAAGCAATTGCTGCGGCAGAAATATACGAGCGTTTTATTTTATTTGAATATAAAGTTGATTTTAATGAAGAAAGTATTAACTTGGTAATGCGAATTTTAAAAGAGAATAACGCAAAAATAATTTCGCATACTTATGAAACAAATAATGCGATCATTTTTCAAATAAAAAAACAAAATTCAATACAACTAGAAAAAGATTTTACAGACCTTTACACCTCAAAACTCAGCTATTTAAAAACACTTTAGTCCTTATTATGAAAAAAATAAAAAACGATCCAAAATATACGCTACTTAAAGAAATGTGTCATATGCATGCGCCAAGTGGTAACGAGGTTGGCATGAAAATGTTTGTTTTAAATTATATAAAGGAAAATTCAAAGAACTGGAAACACAAACCAAAAGTTATTTATGGCGATGGTTTTCAGGATAATATTATTTTAATTTTCGGAAAACCCCGTACCGCTGTTTTTGCGCATATGGATAGCATTGGCTTTACAGTTCGCTATGGCAAGCAATTGGTAAAAATTGGCGGGCCAGTTACTAAAAACGGCTTTAAACTAATTGGATCTGATAGCAAAGGTTTGCAGGAAGTAGAATTAAAAGTTACTGATAATAAAAAAAGCGGCATGCGCGAATTATCTTACAAAGGAAAAAGAGATTTTGAAACCGGTACCGAATTAACCTTTAAGCCTAATTGGCGCGAAGATAAAGACTACATTCAGTGCTGTTATATGGATAACCGTTTAGGGGTTTACAATGCGTTGCAGATTGCTTCTACATTAAAAGATGGCGCTATTGTTTTTAGTACTTACGAAGAGCATGGCGGTGGAAGCGTAGCTTATCTGCAAAAATATTTGCAGGAAAAATATAAGATCTCGCAAGGATTAATTTCTGATATTTCGTGGATCTCTGATGGCGTGAGTTATGCAAAAGGGCCGGTAATTAGTATGCGCGATAGTTTAGTGCCGCGCAGAAGTTACATCAATAAAATTATTTCTATTGCGCGAAAAAATAAATGTGCTTTTCAATTAGAAGTTGAAGGAAGCGGTGGTAGTGATGCGAAGGAATTACAAATGGCCGAGTATCCATGGGACTGGTGTTTTGTAGGGGCTGCAGAGGAAAATGTGCATACGCCCGATGAAAAAGTGCATAAAGAAGACATTGAAGGAATGATAGAGCTTTATAAAGTGTTAATGAAAGAACTTTAGCGTATTATAATGTTTCGCACCTCTGGTGCGAGATAATTTTTTTGACCTTTTTTTAAAACTGTTTGGCTCCTCCGGAGCCGCACAGTAAAATAAAACATCAAATTATCTTAATTATTATCAGAAACCGTAATTTTTATTGTCACGGTTAAAGTCTGATTCTTTCAACGGTTTATTGATTTCTATAGAAGAGTATTCGTAACTTTCAAATAATCCTGTATCATCATACAAACTGATGGAAACGGGAAGCATTAATTTTTCGTCGATAAACAAAATAGCTTTTTTACAGTATAACGTTGGAACTTTTAAGATCCTTCCTTTTTTTAAATAACCAAAATCATTTAAAAGATCATTGTTATCACGTAACAAATATTCGTTCACACATAACTTAGAGGCAACAACACCAACTGTTTCTTTTTCGCCAACTTTATAATCTACATACGAATAACTCTTGTTCTCATATGTCAACATATAACAGGTATAACCATTCTTGTGCGATTTGCCATTATAAGTAAAGTTCTTTAAACCATCTTTGTCTTTACTTAAGGTTAAAGCAATAGAAGTGCCAATGAAGGAATAGCCCAATTCGTGAATAGAATAATGCTGGTTCTTGCGCATAATATTCCCCGTTGGGTCTAGGCTTAAGGTCATGTATGGGAAAACATTTGGCTTTACCAACGCTTTACGGCCATAAAGCTCGGTATTGTATAAAACTTCCAGTTTTTTTGAGCGATTGATAAAATATACCTTTCGGGGCTGCGTTTGAACTATGTATTCTGAATTGGCAGAAGAGAATTTTTTATCGATCCGTTCAAGTGCAGACACTTTTGTACGCATTGTTTTTACATTTTTAATGGAATCGTACATTTGGTGCAGAATCTTAGCGGGAGTAATGTCAGCCGGCTCCCTAAAAGAAAAACCAATTAGGAAAGCGGCGAAGAGCGATATAATAACTTTAGTGTTCACACTTTACGAACAATAAAAATAGATAATAGTTTTTAGTTATTTTTGGGAATTGCTATAAAAAACTCTAAAATGTCAATAATTGGAATCATACCTGCCCGTTACGCCTCTACAAGGTTTCCGGGTAAACCTTTGGTGGAAATAAAAGGCAAGTCGATGATACAGCGCGTTTACGAGCAGGCCTGTAAGGCAAATTTATTGGAACTTGTAATTATTGCTACTGATGATGAGCGCATTGCCAAACACAGCGAGGGGTTTGGCGCAAAGGTGGTAATTACAAAAGCCGGGCATCCAAGCGGTACCGACAGGTGTTTTGAGGCCTACAAACTAAATGGGCAAAAATTTGACCATGTTTTAAATATCCAGGGCGATGAACCTTTTTTAGATCCCATGCAAATAAATTCTTTGGCCGAAGCTTGTCATAAAGAAGTAGAGATTGCCACACAAATGATAAAGTGCAGCGATCATGCAGTTTTGTTTGACAAAGGAGAAGTAAAAATAATTTTAAATTCAAATAACGAGGCGTTGTATTTTAGTCGTAATGTTATTCCTTTCATAAAAGGGGTTGACGAAAAAGACTGGCACAAACATTATAATTATTACAGGCATGTGGGCATGTATGCCTACCGTACAGATGTTTTAGAAAAAATAACTCAACTTAAACCTTCGGCTTTAGAACTGGCAGAATCGTTAGAACAATTGCGTTGGTTAGAACATGGTTATAAAGTAAAATGTGTAGAGACCACTTATGATAGTCATTGCGTGGATACACCCGAAGATATTGAAAAGGTGATACGCCTGATGAACATAAAATAATTCTCTGTTTTAAAATGAATTCCCATCCTTCTTTAATTGCCATTACAGATTATACGTATGATCTTCCCCAGGAAAGAATTGCAAACTATCCTTTAGCGAACAGGGATGCATCTAAACTATTGCTTTATAAGAATTCGGAAATTAAAGAAACACTGTTTAAAAATATTTCCGATCATCTTGAGGAAGAAAGTGTTTTAATATTTAATAA
>JAUXSA010000099.1 GCA_030681615.1 Bacteroidota bacterium | reverse complement strand
TTATCATAAGCGTTTCAATTTAATAAAGAAAAAAGTTAGGAGGAACAAGCAAGAACTCTAATATAAATTTAAGAATTTATTTAGTATTTCAATAGCAAAGATAGGAGCAGCTTTTATAACCAGTAGACTACAATATGCCCTTAGAGACCCAATTAATGGCAGACTTTATCTCTTTATGCGAAAAAGCCCTGAATTCGCCGGGTATAAGAATGCTGAAGATTTTGGTAAACAGTTTTATGATCTTAGAATCACTCACAATGGCAGCACGGTTCCATTTGGTAATATGCCTTAATCCCATTAAAGCATCTTTTATCCAGGCAAAAAAGGTAAAATTTCTCACCGATGTTTTTAAAACTAACATGTAATTTATTTGTCCCATTTTTTCTACGTGTTTCTCAACACAAGGAATAACTACCTCTTCAAAGTCTTTTTTTGTCACCTTCCATTCTGCTTTAAAGCCAATCATGTTTGGAGGAAGGTCTAATATCTGGTACATCATAACGACTGATTTTATTGGAAAACCGCAAAACATATGCCAGTAATTTACCTGTTCTTATATTAACAAAACATTCTGCAAATGTATTTGTTAATATTAAAAGAGATTGAATATTTTAACAGTTTGGCTTAAACTTACCATGAGTATAAGCAGTATAAAGATTAAATACTTTCGCTATGCAGAACCCGGAGAACAATAAGGGGATTACTGAAAAGCAACACAGTTATGATCTAACTGAACTGATACAACTGAGCAATGGCAGCAACGCATTTGTTGCAAATATGATTGAGATATTTATAAGGAGTTCAACCGAGGCCTTAACGAAAATTAAAGAGGCCTTAATACAAACTGATTGGGAAGAAGTTTCAGCACTGGCCCATAAAGCAGCGCCCTCATTTCATTTTATGGGACTAATTATTTTTTCCGATAAATTAAGATCTATTGAAATTAATGCGCTAAAAGAGAAGGAACATAAAAGCATTGCCGAAATGATAGGACTTATTGATAAGAATATGGTAGTTATTTTAGCGGATCTTAAGGCGGAATTGGCGAAGTTTAAATAAATAAGGCTAAATGGATTCAAAAAAAGATCATAATGTATTTTCGTTCCACAATAAAATAAAAAAATTACGGTTGTGAAGCGCTTCTGAGGCGTTGATTAATGATTTCTTCAAGTATATAGCAACAACGGGCCAGGGCATTTCGGTCTTTACTAATAAAATCAGAAGCCCCTTCACTTAGTGTTTGAAACGACGTTTTGACATTCTTAATCTGTGATAGGATAATTATTTTACAATCATAGCACCTTTTTTGTATTTTTCTCATTACATCAAGAGCATTGCTTTCGTTTAAATAATAATCTACAAAGGCAACATCCGTTTCTGCTTTAAGATTACGGAGACAATCGCCCGCACTCGTGTATGATTGTATATCAAAACTAAAATGTTTCTCCAGAGCAATATTTTCCGCATAGTTTTGAAGTTGATGCGTAAGGATATTGTTATAGAAATTATTGTCTTCTAAAACAACTACGTTAAAATGATTTTGAGTTTTCATGAGTAAATGTTTTATTTTTTGATCTACTTTTTAATTTTTTAATTTTAAGATAGTAATGATTTGAGACGGCTTTCTTTAATTGTTTTCCCAAGCCTTTACAACTAGAGCGTTTCTTATTTTTTTTGCAACTATTAAAATCAAGATCGATAGTTTTTACATAGTAGGTAGGTAAAAAGGTCGGGTAAAAATTATATACACCCAAGTTATATTGTGCCGTATTTAATATAATATACATAATTTATAAAATTAATATCAAATCCTGTCAAACAACTCTTTTTATTCTTTTATAGTGTTTCTTCTTCCGTTGTTTTAGGAGTAATTTCATCTACTAACGATCTTGTTTCATCTAACAATCTAAGGTGTGTTTTAAGATCAACTCCTTTCACATATTTTGCTGATAGAGCTAGGCATTCCTGTGCTTTAGTTATATCTTCTAAAGCGTTAAAAATTTTCCTGTGTTTTATTTCCTGTTGCGATTTTCGGATAAATCCATAGGCAATGAACAACTCTGAACTTTCAAACACCTTATTCATGTTTTTCGGTGCGGAATTTTGTCGGGCAAGATCAATATAGCAAATACTAAGATTCTTTAAAATAGCGTTTAAAGTAGCGTCATCATTATCACCCGATGAGGTGGTATGTTTTGCCAGTAGCATAATTGCATTATATACTTCTGCAGCAGCTAATTTTTTTTCATCCATTTTATCGAATATAATGGCGTTATCAAAATATTGTGCAAGTATTTTTGATTTACTGATCTTATATTCTGTTGCTGAAACGGTAACATCTTCTAATAAACCGCTGCCTGAATTCCCTGCATGTTCGTTACGATTACCAATGTATGCAATAAGGCTATAAAACATCAAAATGCAAACGGAGTAAAAAATGATAAGTGGTTTCATATTGCAAAGTTTTTAGTTCATAATCAATTATATAGTGCCAAAATTCGTGCCGTAATTATATCAGTTCTCTTTTTTTTATCTCTTCCAATACAATAATTTAAAAAAGCTCACAAAGCCTATCAAATATGATATTGACGCAATGGGTATCTATCTTTCTTTTTGAGTATATTTTTCTACTGTTATATTGATCATGTTCTTTGATCGTCTTTTACTTTCTTTTAATAAATAACCAAGTATTATTTCAACGGCTTTGTTTAATTCTATTGTTTGTTGTATTCATGACGTATGCAAATTCTATTTACTTAATTATACGTTCGAATCTTAAAAAGAATTTTAATTTGTGATGTATTGAAAGAAAGTGATGGTAAACAGACCTTAAACGTGGGTGAAATACAAGATCTTTGTTTTGAAATTATTTGATTTTTAAACGTTCGTAGAGTTCGCCTAAGTAGGTTCTGCTTACGGGTATCGTTCGTCCGTTAATTTCTATGATCTCGCCGTCTACCTTGTCTATTTTTGCCAACTGAACAATAAAAGAACGGTGCACGCGCATAAAATCATTCAAAGGTAGCATGTCATAAATATCCTTTAATCGTAAATGGGTTTTATAAGACCTTACATTCGTGTTTAAGGTTACATCGTTATCGTCGGCACGAATAACAAAAATATCTTCTATGGCTAAACGAATATGAATACCGTTATGTTTTATGAATATATTTTGTTGTTTAGCTGTATTGTTTGTTTTCGTTTTATCAAAATGGTCTTTTACTTTATTCACGCATTTTAAGAATCTCGCAAAAGAAATAGGTTTATATAGGTAATCTATTGCGTTATTGTCAAAAGCTTCAACCCCATAAGTTTTTTTTCCTGAAACAAAAACTGCAGGTGTTGTAGTTGTAAGACTTTTAAGAAAATCCAGTCCGTTCATTTCCGGCATTTCTATATCCAGGAATAAAAGATCAATTTCAGAGAAGTTTATTTTGTTCAACGCATCAAACGGGTTAGTATAAACACCTAAACATTCCAACATGTCTACTTGAGATAAGTATTGTTCCAAAACCTGTGTAAAAAAGGGATCATCATCTATTATTACACACTTAAGGGTCATGCGCTTTTGTATTAGTTAATGTTTGTTCAGATCATCGCTTTGTGTGGAAATAATTACTCAAAATTTCCTCACTGCTGTTTAGCTTTAGCCATTTAGTGTATATACGTAAACCGGAATGAAAAGTGTCAAAATTTTTTTATTTTTTTTCGAAAAAACTGGTTAAAAGAATTCATAAAATCTCCCTATGGGAAACGATCAGTACCTTTATAAATTACATATCAAGATATCCATTCTGTTTTAGAACGTACGCGAAGGCATTGTTAACAAAGGAATATTGGTGTGGAAGGCCATTTTTTTAGTATATCCTTCTTTAAACATCCTTTGAAATAAATTATGTTTATGCGGAAGCATTGTTACTACGTCAACAGCATATTCTTCAATAAACTCGTTTAAACCGTGAATAATATCTTCATCCTTAAAATAATAATGGGTATGTTCCAGGTCTTCAAAATAATTATTTATTCGCATGCGTGAAACTTCCTTTCCTACGCCAACCAATTCTAACTCTTTTACAATATTCAGGATAAAAAGTTTTGAATAAAATATTTTTGAGATCTCCTTTAATGGTTCCAATAAATGTGTGTCTATATCGATACTATAGTCTGTTGCGAAAACGATCTTTTTAAAAGGCTTATATTTTGCGTCTAATGGAATGATCATTACTGGTACCAGACTTTGTCGGATAACATCGGTTGCTATACTGCCAATAAAAAATTCGCTAATGGCATCAGTTTTTTGCATACCCATTATTATAAGGTCAGGTTTTTGACTGCGTTCGATCTCAAGGATTTCGTCTACCGCAAAACCTTCGGTTGCCATGTATGAAACTTCTACATCGGTTTGTTCTTTTATATAAGATGCTTCTTTTCTTAATCGGTCAATATTCGCGTCTTCTAAAGCCTGCATATCCATCATAACAGTAGTTGGCATATCGGTTGTTATAACCAGGGGCACATGATAGGCATGATATAGAGTAACTTTGCCTTGTATTGACTTTGCAAATTCAGCAGCGTAGATCGACGCATTTTTTGCTGCGTCTGAAAAATCAGTAGGAACAAGTATTGTTTTCATGACTGCAATTTTAAAATTAAACAATCCGGTGGACTAATATGTTCTAAAATAAGTGTTAATTATTTTCGTTTAAAAAATGGCATTACTACATAAGTTAAAACAAATCCTGATACTATCCCTTCAATGGCAATAATTCCCGCAACACTAGGTATTACCGGGTTTAAAAATTTTCCAAAACTAGAGTTAGTTTGAATAAACGTAACAAGCTCAGGGTTCATTTTTAAATACAGAGCCATGAAAATGACATATGGAATAGTTGCTGCAAGTGTTACCTGTAAACCAACACGGATTCCCTTTAAGTAGTCAACTTTATGGGCAATTTTACTGCTGCAAAAGTATTCGGCAACAAGTATTCCGCCTAAAAGGAGAAATATATTTAACAATCGTAAATAAAAGATCTGCTCAAGGGCAAAATTCCTTAAGAGTAAAAAATACCCCGTTAATAGTATCGATACCACTACGCCGGTGCCGATCGATATGGCTGAAATTGTTGAATCACTTTTTTTAAAGTGTTTGTCTTTGGTATATACCTGTGTAGTTTCCATAATGACAGTTTTTAAATTAATTACAATTTGTTATTGCTTATTTATACGTTCAAGTTTAATGCCAGCAGGAAATTTTATGTAAATTGTTAATTAAACGCGCTGAATTGCGTAAAATGAGGGGTGAAATTTTAAGCATATTTTCTAAATATCTCCGTTTATCTCAATGGGTACATAAATTTTACTGCTCTGGATATAATACAGCAATAGCCTTATGGGATGTTTTTTGAAAGGCCCTCAGGTTAAAAATCAGGCAGTACCCCAAATTGGGATGATAGAATTTATAATACCTTTCTACCTTTTACCATAAGTGCCGGAACTGTGTGAGTCATGTGAACCACTGTGACCGTTACCAAGCAAGGCTATTTCCAGCGCAATTCTACAGGCAAAGCCAAGCACCCGAAGGCTAAAGAAAGCAAAATCTGCTATTGCTTCATTTCTTGCGATCTTTTTATTGTAAGCAGGATCTGGAGTTGGAATGTTTTGGAGGCCATTATTATCATTTACGGTAACAGATCCATCTAAAGGAAAAGTATCGTAAGTGCCATTTGCATAATGAATCGAACTTAGGTTGGCGATATCGATAATGGAATACTGTTTTTCAGTATTATCGGCTTCACTTTTATACTTAACCTCGGTTGATCTTACTTCAATGATTTTAGCAGGAATTGTTCTTCCGTCTTTTGTAAAAAGGGTGTCTTGCGAAAAACCTGCAATGACTAAAAATAACAGTACGATTGATAAAAAAACTTTTTTCATAAATTAATTATCTGCGGCCACCACCTCTACGACCATAATTTCTAAAATGATTGTGATGATTATGATGCCAATGATTATGTCTGTAATTTCTGTAATAACCACCAAAATATGGCCTGTTCCAGCCCCAGCCTCCCCAGCCCCAGGCAAAAGCACCGCCAAATGCGTAAAGTGGAGAAGTGCCGAGAACTACATTTACATGAGGCCTTGTATTTACATAAATAGGATCGGAATTATCGTTAGAAGTAATAGTTGTTGATGCAGCACCAGAATTTTCGAAAACTTCTTTTGTGCCGTTTTTATAGTGAATAAGAACGATATCTGTTTTATCTACAACATATAAAGGACCATCCGGATTAGCGGCTCTTTTGTATTTAATTTCGTGTTGGGTAATTTCTTTAACATGGCCTGTAATTATTTTTCCTTTTGTGGTATAAAGTGTGTCTTGTGAAAAGCCAGACAGACTGTAAATTGCAATTAGAAAAAATAAACCAAAAGTTCTCATAAATCGAAATTTTAATAGTTAATTAAAGGTAGAAAATTAAAAATGATTTTTGTTTTTTTGAATGTTAAAAGAAAATGTTAGCTCTTATTTTAACAAAAATTTAAAGATGGCTCCATTAAATGATTCTTTGGAGCGGTTGTAGTTTTAGTGGTGCCATCTGCACAATCTCGAACCCTTTTAACGATAATGACACTTCTGTTATCGGTTAACTGTTTAATCGTTAGAAAATATAAAAAAGGTGGGTTTCATTATGTTTAATAAAAAGTATAATATATTAAACAAAATGTGTAATTTTGATTTTAATGTATCATGTATATGTCCGAAAACGAAGATCCAACTTTTTGTAATTATAGCGGATTGCCTTCACCAAGCGCATATCTTAAAATTGCGGAAGAGATTTCCCCCACGGTGGATTTTAAAGACGTTGATCGCATAATAGAAATGGCTTGGGAAGACAGAACTACCTTCGACGCTATTCAATTTCAATTTGGATTGAATGAAGAGGCTGTAAAAACACTTATGAAAAAAAATTTAAGGTTTAGCAGTTATAAATTATGGCGAACCCGTGTGGAGAATTGTAAAACAAAACATGCTTCCAAAAGAATTTATGGTATAAATAGGTTTAAGTGTAATTTACAACGAACTATTTCTCATAATAAAATATCCAAACGAAAATGAGTAAAATATTTTTATTTGCGGGTGCTTCCAGCGCCATTGCCAAACAAAGTGCATTGCTATTAAAAGACAAGGGGCATAAAGTTATTGGCATTAGCACAAAAGAAGTGAATGCATTTTATGATGAATTTTATAAGGTTGAAAAGTATGATTTTGAAACGTTTCCAAAAATTGATAGTCATTTAGATGGTATAGTTTATTTTCCCGGCACAATTAACCTGAAACCCTTTTCACGTCTTACCGCGTCAGAATTTATAAATGATTTTCAAATAAATAGCTTTGGAGCTGTTGCTTTTGCACAAGCTTACTTAAGTAATTTAAAAAAGTCGCCATGCGGCTCTATTGTATTTTTAAGTTCTGTTGCAGCTCGCATCGGTTTGCCATTCCACACGTCTATAGCAATGGCCAAAGGAGGCGTTGAGGGTTTCGCGAAAGCTTTAGCTGCGGAACTAGCTCCTTCAATAAGGGTAAATTGCGTTGCACCTTCATTGGTCAACACTCCACTTGGCGACAAATTTATTAATACACCTGAAAAAATGGAGCAAATGCAACAACGAAATCCATTGCGCCAGGTTGGCAATCCACTTGATGTTGCTAACGCTATTACATTTTTATTGTCAGAGGAATCTGCATGGGTTAGCGGACAGGTCTTTTCGATTGACGGCGGAATGAGTACAATAAAAAATTAACAACATGGAAACACATATATCTTTTGATGATCTTATGGCAATGGAAAAACGACAACGAACCAACTTGGTTAATTCTACAGGTGGTTTTAAAAGCGTTTGTTTAATTGGTACAAAAGATAAACAAAATAAAAGCAATTTAGCAGTATTTAATTCCGTTATCCATATTGGCGCCACACCCCCACTTATAGCATTTATTGTAAGACCCGATTCTGTTGATAGGCATACATTATCCAATATTCTTGAAACGGGCTATTACTCCATAAATCATCTGAATGAAAAAATTTATAAAAATGGGCATCAGACATCAGCAAGATACCCAAAAGAAATTTCGGAGTTTGCCGCAGTGGGGTTAACAGAAACTTATAAGGACAGTTTTTTTGCACCTTATGTTAAGGAAAGTAATGTTCAATTAGGCATACAATTCAAAGAGCGTTTAGATCTTACTATTAATGGTACAATTTTAATCATTGGTCAGATCGATCACTTGTATTTTCCAAAAAACTGTTTATATGATGATGCTTTTCTTGATCTTGAAAAAGCGAATACTATCACCTGTTCCGGTTTAGACAGTTATCATAAAACACAACGATTGGAAAGATTGAGTTACGCCAAGCCTGATAAAGAATTAGAGACTATTAAAACTAAACAAGGTGATTAAAAATAATTGTTGGAGATAATATCAAAATTCAAACTAACAAAAACAGCCTTCAATAAATAAATGAATGAATAAAACAATCAAACTTTTACTTTGTATCGTATTTACGTTATCAATTGGCGCAATTGGCGGTATGGCCACAGCAACAGGTGTCAACGGTTGGTATACAACACTTAATAAGCCGGTATTTAATCCGCCCAATTATTTATTTGGCCCGGTATGGACATTACTTTATATTTTAATGGGCATTTCGTTTTACTTAATACTTCAATGTTATAATCCTATTTTAAGAAAAAGAGCTGTTGTGATCTTTTGTATTCAATTGTTTTTAAATTTTTGTTGGAGTTTCCTTTTTTTTAAATTTCAATTATTAGGTATATCATTTATTGAAATTATTTTTATTTGGTTTTCAATTATTTTAATGATACTAACTTTTTATAAGATCAATAAAACAGCTGCTTATATACAAATCCCTTATTTATTATGGGTAAGCTTTGCCAGTGTATTGAACGGAAGTATTTGGGTATTGAACTAATTAAATAAAGTGGTTTTATTAAAAGTAAAGGCCGATTGGGAAAATCGTGTGATGTCATCTGGTTAAATAAAAAAATTTTGATTTGATTTTTTAAATCCTGATAGGATTGTTTAATGTGTTAAATATATTGCTTACTAAATATTTAGAAGAATAATATAATAAAGATGGAAACAAGTTATTTTAAGGAACAACTACAGGCGAAGGAGGATATGCTAGCACAGACCACTCGTTTTTTAGTTCAAACGCAGCATAAACTGGAGGAAAAAAATAAGGAATTAGTGCTTGCTAACAAAGATATTTTCGATAGCATAAATTTTGCAGCACTTATTCAAAATTCATTATTGCCGGATATAGATATTTTAAAAATTTTCTTTAAAGATGCTTCCTTTAAGATAATGCAACAAATAGGTATTGGTGGTGATACTGTATTTATAAAAAACACAAACAACGGGGTCGTTTTTGGATTGTTGGATTCAACAGGTCATGGTGTTCCGGCTGCGATGCTTAGCATTTCCGGAACACTTTTATTAAAAGAGTTAATGACATCCATGGAAATAGATAATCCGCAAACGCTATTCAATCTTTTAAACTATCAGTTACACAAAACGTTTAATAATAGTAGCTCATCAATAGCACATAAAGAGGGAGTTATTTTTAGTTTTTCCTCTAGTCAGAATAAGTTAATATATAGTTCTGCTAAAGGAAAAGCACTTTTGCTTCATAAAACAGGTGAATTTGAAGAATTGGCAAATACAAAAAAATCACTAGGAGACGATGCCAATACTGAATTTGAACTTTTTGATATGAAAGTAACATCCGGGGATAAATTAATTATGTATTCAGATGGTTTAACTGATCAGTTTGGAGGCGAAAAAAATAAAAAATTTTCGCGCGATAGGCTAAAGAAAATTTTAAGCACAAGGCCCGGCACGAACGCCGGCGAAATGGTTAAAATAATTGAAGAGGAGTTTACAATTTGGAAGAGTACGAATGCGCAAACAGACGATGTATCATTTATGATTATAGAATTTTAAATTATGACAACACTAAGTTTTAACAATTATGATTTTACTTTAGAAAGCAAAGGCCCGTTTTCTTCACTATATTTTAATGAAAAGTTAAAAATGGCTATATGCTTTGCTGATGAGGAGTACATTCCGATTGATAATTTTAAGGAAATGTTTTTACATGTTTCAGTTCTGATAGAAAAGTTTGAAATAAAGCACCTAGTTTTTGATAAACGAAAATTAAGAACTTTTCATCAACCAAGTATGGAATGGTACTTTGCGGTATGGAAGCCGGCTATCAAAAATAAAGGATTAGTAAATCATTATAAAATTTTACCAAAGCTCGATTGGTTTGAAAAAGCAGTTGAGGCAGGTAAATATGAAATATTTCAAAAATTTAGTAAAGAGATTTTAAACGGAATTAGAATTACCTATGTAAATTCTATAGAGGAGGCAGTTGAAAATATTATTTAAAAACATGTGATCACAAATGCTATGAGTTCAGTCATAAAAGCAATGTGAAAAAGCACCTCAATTAAAAGATTGAAGTTATTTAATAACAACCCAAAAATATTTTAACTATATTTGCGTTTAATAAAATGAAGTTTTTTAGACGTCATATCTTTTTTCGCATTTTTTGCTTTCTACTGGCATTACATATTTTTAATATTAGTGTGGACATGCCTGACGGTAAGCCTGACGAGGTGCCGGAAGACCTAACAATTAACGATCAGGAATCATTTGTAGAGTTAATTTTAGAAAAATGTGTTGGGATTGATAATGCTATTGCAGAACATGATGAATCGGATGATGAACAACGTGATTTTGAAATGACAAAGGATTTTAAAGTTTATTCAAATACATACGAACAAATTAGATTTTTTAGACCTTATACGGAAATTGACAAAACAGTTGCGTATAAGCATACTTACATATCACAATATGTAAACGACATTACCCATCCGCCTCCTCAGGCATAATTTTTTTAAGTTTAGTTTAGGTTCAATAAGTTATGAGCAGAATGCTCATGACTTATAATTTAATTTTTGCTAAACGTATCCTTTTATCAATTCCGATAAATTAATTCCGCATTGCGGTAGTCACTTTATTTATTTAAAACATTTATGAAACTATTAAAGATTTCAGGCTTTTATGCTTTGGCACTTGTAACAGCCTGTTCAACCGATACTGAAATAAAACAATCCGAAGAAAAATTTCCTGTGGCTAACCCTGTGGTGATGGACACTATTTACACCAATGAATATGTAGCCGACATTCATTCTGTTCAAAATGTAGAAATCAGGGCAAGAGTAAAAGGATATATTGAAGCCATTCATATTGATGAAGGAAAACCCGTAAAGGCTGGACAGTTATTATTTAGTATTAGTAATAAAGAATACAGGGAGTCTTTGACAAGAGCAAAAGCAGCTTTAAAAAGTGCTGTTGCAGAGGAAAAATCCGCACTGGTAGAATTACAAAGTACAAAAAGCCTCGTAGATAAAAAAGTAATTTCAAAAACAGAGCTTGAAATAGCACAGGCAAAATTTGAAGCTGCAAGTGCAAAGGTAGAGTCTGCTAAATCTGACGAAGCAAGCGCTTCATTAAATTTGTCTTTAACAGAGATCAAAGCTCCTTTTGATGGCATCATTAACCGTATTCCAAATAAAACGGGAAGTTTAGTAGATGACGGAACCCTGCTTACATCTATTTCAGACAATAAAGAAGTATTTGCTTATTTCAATGTATCTGAAAAAGAATACCTTGCTATAATTTCTTCAGACAACTCAAATCAAAAAAAGGAAGTTGAATTATTGTTAGCAAATAACGAGCTACATAAACAAAAAGGTGTTGTTGAAACAGTAGACGGAGAGTTTGATAAAACTACGGGGAATATAGCATTCAGGGCGAGATTTTCTAACCCTGATGGTATTTTAAAACACGGCTCGAGTGGCAAGGTGAGACTAAGAAATGAATTAAAAAATGCTATGATTATTCCGCAAAAATCAACATTTGATATTCAAGAAAAAACCTACGTCTATAGTTTAAATCAATATAACGAATTGCAAGTAAAAAGTATTGTTGTAAAACAACGGTTAGGTAATTTTTACGTTATTTCATCGGGTTTGCATGTAACGGATAAAATTATTTATGAAGGAATTCAAAAAGCAAAAGAGGGGGAAGAAATACTCCCTCAATTGATTACGCCAGAACAAATGCTTAGCCAGTGGGAAAAGTAAACTGGTGAAATTAAAAATTTAATGTAAAATTATGACCTCAAGATTTATACACAGGCCTTACCTATCTATTGTAATATCATTAATTATTACTCTATTAGGTGCATTGGCCTTAACCAAATTACCTATGACGCAATTCCCAAGCATTGCGCCACCCGAAGTAAACGTAACAGTAGAATATACAGGAGCAAATGCCGAAACCGTTACCAAAGCTGCTATTGTTCCTTTAGAACGCGCTATTAATGGTGTTCCCGGTATGAAATACATGTCCTCCGATGCCGGTAACGATGGTGTTGGTGTTGTACAGATCATTTTTGAAATTGGAACAGATCCCGATGTAGCAGCCGTAAACGTACAAAACAGGGTTGCAGCTGTAATGGGAGAGTTACCTTCCGAAGTAATTAAAAACGGTGTAAAGATCGCAAAAGAAGAAAACAGTATGTTGATGTATCTGAATATTTATAGTATGGACACAGCTTTACAGGAAAAATTTCTTTACAATTTCACAGACATTAATATTCTCGCAGAATTAAAACGTATTGAGGGTGTTGGTTACGCTGATATTTTAGGAGCAAAAGAATATGCCATGCGTATCTGGTTAAAACCCGATAAGATGCTTACATATAATGTGTCATCGGGCGAAGTAATTGAAGCATTGCAATCGCAAAATATCGAAGCTGCTCCGGGAAAGGTTGGAGAAAGCTCGGATAAAAAAGCACAGGCGTTGCAATATGTAATTAAGTACACGGGAAAATACAATACAAAAGAACAGTATGAAAACATTCCGTTAAGATCAAATGCGGGAGGTGAAATATTGCGCTTAAAGGATTTAGCTGATGTGGAATTTGGAACAACTTATTTTGACGTGGAGGCAAAACTAAATGGAAAGCCCGCGGCTTCCATCATGCTAAAACAATTGCCAGGCTCAAATGCAAGTCAGGTAATTGCTAATATAAAAACACGTATGTCAGAGATCAAAGAAACTACTTTCCTTTCGGGAATGGATTATGAAATAAGTTATGACGTTTCACGATTCTTAGATGCCTCAGTTCACGAAGTAATTAAAACTTTGATAGAAGCATTTTTATTAGTGGCATTAGTAGTATTTATTTTCTTACAGGATTTTCGTTCAACAATCATTCCTGCTATTGCAGTTCCTGTTTCATTGATTGGAACTTTATTTTTTATGCAGTTAATGGGTTTTTCTTTAAATCTTATTACATTATTCGCTTTAGTATTAGCCATCGGTATTGTTGTTGATAACGCTATCGTTGTAGTGGAAGCGGTTCACGCTAAAATGGAGAAATCGCACATTGGCCCCATGAAAGCGACCGAACAAGCAATGAGAGAAATTAGCGGAGCTATTATTGCCATCACTTTGGTAATGTCTGCTGTGTTTGTGCCTGTAGCTTTTATGTCTGGTCCTTCGGGTATTTTTTACAGACAGTTCTCCTTAACAATGGCTGTTTCAATTGTATTGTCAGGTGTAATTGCTTTAACCTTAACGCCTGCTTTATGTGCTATGCTTTTAAAGAACCCGCATGGAAAACCTAAAAAGACAAATTGGATAAATAAGTTCTTTGATGGTTTTAATAAATGGTACGATGGTTTATCTTCAAAATATCAAAGATTGTTGGGAGCAATTGCAAACCGTAGAGTAATTACATTCTCAGTAATTATTGCTTTTTGTGTAGGTATAGGAATCTTTGGTAAGATCCTGCCATCTGGCTTTATCCCAAATGAAGATCAGGGAACATTTTATGCGAGCATTACAACTCCCGCTGGTTCAACTTTAGAAAGGACAAAAGCGGTAGTAGACGAAATTCAAAAAGTATGCGAAGGAATAGAATCTATTGAATCTGTTTCCTCGTTAGCAGGAACGAACGTATTGTCAGATGGTACAGGTGCAACGTATGGAACTTGTTTAATTAATTTAAAGAATTGGGAAAAACGGAAAGAGTCCGTTGATCAAGTTATAGAAATTCTTGCTGAGAAAACAAAGTATATCAAAGATGCACAAATTGAATTCTTTCCACCACCTGCGGTGCCGGGATATGGTAATGCAAGCGGTTTTGAATTAAGGTTGTTGGATAAAACAGGAAGCGGTGATTTTAAAAAGATGGAAACTGTTACGCAACAATTCATGAAAGACTTAACAAGTCGGCCTGAAATTAAAAATGCGTTTACCATATTTGATGCAAGCTTTCCGCAATACATGTTACATATTGATGTTGACAAGGCGGCGCAAAAAGGTGTGACCATCAGCAACGCAATGGGTGCATTACAGACCTTATTGGGTAGTGAGTACGCCACCAACTTTATTCGCTTTGGGCAAATGTATAAAGTGATGGTTCAGGCGTTACCTCAATACAGGGCTAAGCCGGATGATATTTTAATGCTGACTGTAAAAAACGATCAGGAAGAGATGGTTCCTCTTTCTGCTTTTATGGATATTGAGCGTGTGTATGGTGTTGAACAGATCACACGTTACAACATGTATACATCAGCCGAATTAAACGGTGAAGCCAATGAAGGATTTAGCAGTGGGAGTGCCATTAAAGCAATTCAGGAAACTGCTGAACAAAAATTACCAAAAGGATATGGCATTGACTGGGCAGGTATAACACGTGATGAAGTATTGGCGGGAAATGAATCTATTTACATTTTTCTCATCTGTTTGGTATTCGTTTATTTATTGTTAGTAGCACAATATGAAAGTTTCTTATTGCCTTTGCCTGTTATTCTTTCGTTACCGACCGGAATATTCGGAGCATTTTTAATGTTGGCAGTAATGGGCTTAGAAAATAATATCTATGCGCAAGTAGCAATGGTAATGCTCATAGGTTTGCTTGGCAAGAACGCCATTCTGATAGTAGAGTTTGCAACTTTAAAACATAAAGAAGGCTTGTCACCTTTAGAGGCCGCCATCGAAGGGGCAACAGTGAGGCTTCGCCCTATCCTTATGACATCCTTTGCATTTATTGCAGGTTTAATCCCTTTAATGTTTGCTACAGGCGCAGGAGCTGTTGGAAATAGTACAATAGGTGCCGCAGCAGCTGGAGGTATGTTGTTTGGAACCATATTTGGAGTTATTATAATTCCTGGTTTATATGTTGTATTTGCAACATTGGCTAAAAAATTCGAGATGAAAAAACGAAAGAAAGAAGAAACGCCTTTAACAGAAGAAATTTAAAATGAAAAAAATTAAATATATAATTGGTGTTAGTGCTATGGCTTTTTCCTTAGTGGTCGTAAGCTGTAAAAGTCCGAAGCCATTAGAGAATAATACTATTAAAAACATACCTGCATCTTTTTCAAATACAAAAGATTCTACCAACTCGGCAACAATAAACTGGAAGAAATATTTTACTGATGCAAATCTTGTAACTCTGATTGATATATCCTTAAAAAACAATATGGACATGTCAATGGCACTTCAAAGAATTGAAGCCGCAAGGGCAGGGTTACGATTAAGCAAAAATGCTATGCTTCCGTCTGTAAACGCCAACGTTTCTTTTTTACAACGTAAATTCGGTTACTATACAATGGATGATGCGGGTAACCGCACAACCGAAATTGAACCTGGCAAGATCGTTCCAACACATTTACCTGATTACTTTGTTGGCCTGCAAACATCTTGGGAAATAGATGTTTTCGGGAAATTGCGTAACAAAAAGAAAGCCGCCGCCGCACGTTTTTTAGCAAGTGTTGAAGGTAAAAATGTAGTTGTTACAAATTTAATTGCGGATCTAGCAAATGCATATTATGAGTTGCTGGCATTGGACAGTGAGCTTGATATTATAATGGAAACAATATTATTACAGGAGAATGCACTTGAGTTAATAAAGGCACAAAAGGAAGCTGGAGTAGTTAATGAAATAGCTGTACAACAATTTCAGGCACAGGTTGCAAATTCAAAGGCAATGGAATTTGAAGTGCGACAAGAGATTACTGAAAGTGAAAATACGATCAATTTCCTGATGGGTAGATACCCTCAACCAATTGCCCGTAATAAAACAGAATTGAATAACATGCTACCATTTAATCCAACAACGGGCATTCCATCTGATTTACTTCAGAATAGGCCCGATATTAGGCAAGCTGAATTTGAATTGATGGCTTCTCACTTAGATGTAAAAGCAGCTAAAGCGGCTTTTTATCCATCACTGAATATTAACGGCTCAATTGGTTTTCAGGCATACAAAGCAGCGTTTTTATTTACTGATCCCCAATCACTAGCATATTCTTTATTTGGCGGCTTAATGGCGCCTTTAATAAATCGTAACGCAATTAAAGCTGAATTTAAAACCGCTAATGCAACACAACAGGAATCATTGTTTAATTATCAAAAATCAATCTTAAATGGGTATCTTGAAGTGTATAATGAAATGGCTAGGATAAAAAATTTAGATAGCATTGTAAGCTTTAAAACAGAACAAGCAACGGCTCTTACAAAATCCATTGAAACCTCTTCTGAATTGTTTAAAACTGGAAGGGCAACTTACGTGGAAGTATTGATGATACAAAAAGGTTCATTGGAATCAAAGCTGGAATTGATCGATGTTAAAAAGAGACAATATAATGCAGTGGTCGATATTTACAAAGCTTTAGGCGGTGGCTGGAGATAACATTTTGAATAAGAAGATGAAAAAAGATAATGGGCTAAAGTGGTTTTTTCTGCTTATTGTGATCGGGTACATGATATTTTACAGTATGTTTTATATCTTATTAGGCGATAGTTTATGAGGATATTTTATATACTTATAATCATGTCTATTTCCTTTTACGGGTATAGTCAAAAAGAAACAATGCTAAATATTGCAAAACAACAAGCGCAACAGCTAATAATCGAAAAACTAAAAGAGCATTCTTATAAGAATAAAATTGATGGAATTAAAAAAAACTATGTTATTTCTTTTAATGATTCGATGATGATCATTTTTAACCTTACCGAAGAGTCTAATTATTATTCAGTATTTAAAGTTGATGATGTGGATTCAGTTTCGATCGAAGAAAAAGACTACAATGTTTCATTAACACTCAAATTATCAGCAGGGAGGCAGGTCACAACATTTACTGATTTTAATTCTGAAAAAAACGCAACTAATTTTTACCAATTTATATTAAACCTTTCTTTTCTAAGCGAAGAGTTGCCTGAAAAAATTGGCGATGCTTTTAGAAGGCTGACGGGCTTTTATGATTAGATCAAAAGAAAGAGTTTTGGATTTTGTAAATTACCCGCAAGGATCAATGAAGTAGTCCATTTACTTTGTAGGAATAACAGTGCTTCGTATGGGGAGAAAAAAAGAAAGCATGTTATTTCTAACATGCTTTCCTATAGCGTGGTGCCTCCAGGAATCGAACCAGGGACACAAGGATTTTCAGTCCTTTGCTCTACCGACTGAGCTACCGCACCGGAAGAGTTTGGAGTTAGCAGTTTGGAGTCCGGAGTACAGACTTTACAAGC